>JASHXZ010000708.1 GCA_030043285.1 Xanthobacteraceae bacterium
CGCGCCGGCCAGCGCCGAGCGGGCGGATTTTCAGGCGCAGCCAGCGCGCCAGCCGGCCGGCCGACGGACCGACCCGGACCTCTTCGTGCAGGCGCTTGCCTTCGCGCGCCGCCTTGAGCAGGCGGAAGATCGCTTCCGAGGCGTCGGCCTCACCGATGAACACGCGCTCGACCGGCCGGGCATCGTGCGGTCCGGACGCGCCGATCAGGTCGAGATACGCGGCATTGGCGTAGATGACGCGCCCGTCGCCGTCGGTCACCACCACACCGTCGAACGCGCCGTCGACGATCGCCTTGATCAGCGGGTTGCCGGTTTGTGGAGAGGCGAGCCGCATGATGCCGCTCGCCAGCGCGAACAGGCTGAACACGCCTACGGTAGCGAGCGGCGCGAGGAAAATGAGGATATAAGGTTCCGTGTGATCGCGGCCGAGCAACACGATGGCGCTCGCCGCGGCGATCAGACAGCCGGCGACCAGAAGCAGGAGGATGATGCTGCCGCCCCGCGAGGCTGCGGCGCTGCGGTCGATTGCCCCCCGCGCCGGCAGCGCCTCCTCGGGCTGCGCGCCAAAGCCGGCCATGCCGGTCGCCTCCCCGCTCATGGGCCGCATTCAGTGCCTGCAACGGCTGAATCGCGCAAGGGCCACTCGTTGTTCCTCCCCTCAATTCAGCCCGGCGACGCTGCGGCGCAGCCGCATGACATAGCCGATGACCTCGGCGACCGCCCGATAATGGTCCTGCGGAATTTCCTGGTCGATCTCGACGGTTGCATGCAAGGCGCGGGCGAGCGGCGGGTTTTCGACGATTGGAATGTCGTGCGCCTCGGCGATTTCGCGAATGCGCCGCGCCAACAGGTCGGCACCCTTGGCGACGCAGACCGGCGCGTTCATGCCGCGCTCGTATTTGAGCGCGACGGCGAAGTGGGTCGGGTTGGTGATGACGACCGAGGCTTTCGGCACCGCGGCCGCGATGCGCTTGCGCATGCGCCCGTAGCGCAGCTGCCGCAGCTTACCCTTGATGGCAGGATCGCCCTCGGTCTGGCGGAACTCTTCCTTGAGTTCGCGCACCGACATCTTTTGCCGCTCGTACCATTGCCGGTACTGAAACAGGTAATCGGCCGCGGCCACGATGGCGAGGATCGCCACCACGGTGCCGAGCATCTGCAGCGCCAGCGCGCTGGTGAACGGCAACAGCGTCGCCGGGTCGATGCCAACCAACCCGATGAGAATTTGGCGTTTCGGCCATAACAAGGCTCCGATCGCTCCACCGATGATGATGAGCTTGGCCAATCCTTTGGCGAAATTGGCCAGCGCCTGCTTGGAGAACAGCCGCATCGCGCCGCTCGCCGGCGAAATTCGCGACAGCTGCGGTCGAATCGGCTCGACCGACATGACGATCCGGTGCTGAATGGCGCTACCGGCAAGCGCCGCGACCGCCAGCAGCACCAGCGGCACCGCGAGCGCGGCGAGCACGTTGCGCTCGAGCGTCTGGACGAGAACCAGCAGCGCCGATCCGTCGGTCGGAATCTGCCAAGCATGGGCGAGCAGGCCGCGCAGGCTGGCCTGCAGGCTGGCAGCCGCAGGGCCGGCGAACACCATGAGCGCCAACGCGCCACCGGCGATCATGAACCAGGTATTGACCTCGGCGCTCTTGACCACGTCGCCGCGCTTGATCGCCTCTTCGAGGCGCCTCGGCGTCGGGTCTTCGCTGTGTTCGGTATCGTCGCGTTCGTCGGCCATGGTGCCCGGTCCGGCGCTAGCGGTGCCGCGTCAGGCGTGCGGCGCGAGCGCGTGCAGCACGCCGCCCACGTAGCCAAGGAACATGCCCATCATCGCGCCGAGGCCGAGCAGCAGGAACAACAGTCCGACCAGAATTGACAACGGCAGCGCGACGAAGAACACCTGCATCTGCGGCATCAACCGCGACAGCACGCCAAGCCCGATATTGAATAACAACCCGAAGGCAAGAAACGGCGCGGAGAGCTGGATGCCGACGCGAAACGCGCCCGCCACGGTCCTGGTGACCAGCGCCGCCACGTCGCCGGTACCCGGCACTTCGCCGGGCGCGAACACGTTGTAGCTGTCGTTGAGCGCGGCGATGACGAGATAATGCATGTTGGTGGCGAAGATCAGCGTCAGCCCGAGCATGGTCAAAAAGTTGCCGACGATGGCCTGCTGCTCGCCGCCCTGAGTAGGGTCGACCGCGGTGACGAAGCCTAGGCCGAGCTGCTGCGCGATCACCGAGCCGGCGATGTCGAGCGCCGAGATGGTCAGGCGCGCGGTCAGCCCGAGGACTGCACCGACCATGATCTCCTCGACCAGCATGACCAAGGCCGGCCCGAGCGCCGTCGGATCGATGTGGTAGGCAGTGCGATGCAGCGGCAGTACGACTGCGGCGAGAATGAGCGCCATGGTGAGCCGGATGCGCGCGGACAGATTCTGCTCGCCCAGTCCCGGCAGCAACATCAGCATGGTGCCGATGCGGGCGAACACCAGCATGAAGGCGGCGGCAAGCGCAGGCAGGAAGGAGATGTCGATCTGCACGGCGGTGACAACCCGCTCAGCCGCTGGTGATGTGCGCGGTGATGCGCAAGAAATTGCTGTACAGCGCGTCGGCCATGAACGGCAGCGCGATCAACAGCGCGACGAAGATCGCCAGAATTTTCGGAATGAAGACCAGCGTCGTCTCCTGGATTTGCGTCAGCGCCTGCAGAAGCGAGATGGCAACGCCGACGACAAGCCCGACCAGCATCAGCGGCGCCGCGACGATCAACAGCGTCACGATAGCGTCGCGCGCCACATCCAGCACTTCCGGTCCAGTCATTCTTCCTCGTCTCCCCTACCTCGTGCTGTTGTCGATCAGGATCCGTTATCGATCAGATCGGCATCTTCAAAATGTCTTCGTACGCGGCGATCACCTTGTCGCGCACCGCAACGAGCGTGCTGATCGCGGTCTCCGATTCGGCCACCGCGGTGACGACGTCGACCATGTTGGCCTTGCCCATGGCTGCGGCTTGCGACTGCACGTCGGCATGGGCGCCGGCCTGCGATACCGCCGAAACCACGTCCTTAAGAATCGTGCTGAAGCTCGGTCCGTCTGCCGTGGGCGTGCCGGCGATAGCGCGCGTCGGATTGCCGGCTTCGGCACCGATGCGGCCGAGCGCCGCATAGGCATTGGCGGCGGCGGCGGGATTGATCGGCATGGCTCACCTCCAAAACGTACGCTTGTGCGCCGCGATGCGCGGCTTTCGCTCAGCTCTTGAGAATGTCGATGGTGCGCTGAAGCATGCGGCGCGTCGCGGTGATGACGTTGAGGTTCGATTCGTAGGAGCGCTGCGCGTCGCGCAGGTCGGTCAGCTCGACCAGCGTGTTGACGTTGGGGTATTTGACGTCGCCGTTGGCGTCGGCGGCGGGGTTGCCCGGCTCGTGCTTGATGCGGAAATCGGAGTTGTCGGTCTGCACCGTTCCGAGCTTGACGACGTTCACGCCGAGCGCGCTGTCGAGCGCGGAGCTGAAGGTCACGACGCGACGGCGGTACGGATCGCCGCCCGGCGTCTGCGCCGTCGAATCGGCGTTGGCGATGTTCTCGGTGATGATGCGCATGCGGCCGAGCTGGGCGTGCAGGCCGGACGCGGCGACGGTAAGCGTTTTGATGAAGTCCATAGCCGCCATGGTTCACTTCCTTCGAGCCGACAACATGAGAACGACAAAAATTCCGAGCGCTATTTGTCGACCGCGGTTTTGATCAGCGCCAGGCTGCGCGTATAGAGATCGGCGACGGCGTCGAAATCCATCTGGTTGGAAGCCACCCGCATCATCTCGTCCTCGTGATTGACGGCGTTGCCGCCCGGCCGCACCTCGTATTTGAGCGTGCGGTCGGCGGCAAAGCGCGAGCCGCCGCCGTCGCCGCCGATATGGTCGGGATCGGTGCGGGCAAGCGTCAGCATGCCCGGGGATGCCAGC
>JASHXZ010000709.1 GCA_030043285.1 Xanthobacteraceae bacterium
GAGGCGCAAACAGCGCCGCCCATAATGAGAACGAGAACCCGCGCAGCCCCTCTTCGTCCATGGTCGGAATGTCCGGTGCCGCCGCTATGCGCTTCAACGACGTCACGCCAAAAGCTTTGGCGCTCCCCGCGCGCACGAACGGCAGCGCCGTTGCGGTGTTGGCGAACGTCATGTCGATCTGCCCGGCGACAACGTCCTGCACCGAGGGTCCGGCGCCGCGATAGGGCACCAAAGTAAATCGCGCGCCGGTGTCCTTCTGCATCAAAAACCCGAGAAGGTGACCGGGACTGCCGATACCGACAGTCGCCATGGATGCCTTGTCCGGATTCGCCTTCAGCCACGCGATGTAGCCGCGCAGGTCGTTGGCCGGTGCGGATTTTTTCGCCAAAAGCACCAGCGGCGCGTCGGCGCACAGCGCGATCGGCGCGAAATCCTTCGCCACGTCGTAGTCGAGCTTATACGTGACGCCGTTGGCAACGTGGGTATTCCATATACCCAGCACCAATGTGTAGCCGTCGGGCGCGGCGCGCGCGACGCGGCCGCTGCCGATGCTGCCGCTCGCACCGCCGACATTCTCGACGACAACGCTTTGCCCAAGCACCCCCTGCATCCCGGCGGCGAGCACCCGCCCGAGCACGTCGGTCAGTCCGCCAGGTGGAAAGGGCACGACCATCGCGATAGGCCGCGATGGATAGGTTTGCGCCCTCGCCGGGCCCGACGCGGCCACAAGCGTCGGCGCTACCGCGGTCCCATGCAGGAATGTGCGACGGGAAAGCTTCATGGCGCGAACAGGCCGGTTTGTGAGTCCATGCCCTAATCGAGCTTGATGCCCAGCGACTTTATCACCACGCTCCAGCGCGCGATGTCGGACTTGAGCCGCTGGCCGAGCGCCTCGGGCGTCGAGCCGCCGGCGATATAGCCGGTGTCCAGAAGCTTGGTCTTGAGCGCCGGGTCGGCGAGCGCCATGTTGGTGTCGGCGCTGATTTTTTGCACGATCTCGGGCGGCGTCTTGGCGGGCACGAACAACGCCTGCGTTCCGGTCACCTCGTAACCTGGCACGCCCGCCTCGGCGATGGTCGGCACGTCGGGCGCCGCCGGATTGCGCTTGGCGCCGGTGACCGCGAGCACGCGCACCTGTCCGGAGTGCGAGTAGGACAGCAGCGTGCCGCTGCCGAAATAGCAATCGACCCGGCCGGGGATCAGATCGGTGAACGCCGGCGCCGCGCCGCGATACGGCACGTGGGTCATCGACAGGCCGGCCATCTGCAGGAACATCATCTCGGCGAGATACGGCGCGCTGCCGGTACCCGGCGAGGCCATGGTCAGCTTGCCCGGATGCGCTTTGACGTAGTCGATGAACTCCTTGAGCGAATGCGCCGGTGAGGAGTTCGGCACGAACATGAAATAGTCGACCAGCGCCACCAGCGATACCGGCGCGAAATCTTTCACGGCGTCGTAGGTCAGCTTGCCGTAGAGGCTGGTGTTCGAGGCCATGGCGCCCGGATCGAACAGCACGGTGTAGCCGTCGGGATCGGAGCGCGCGACGTATTCGCAGCCGAGATTGTTGCCGGCGCCGGGCTTGTTCTCGATGAAGACCTGCTGATGCCAGATCGCGGCGAGCTTGTCGGCAAGCGTGCGCGCGACGATGTCGGTCGGCCCGCCAGCCGCGACCGGCACGATGATACGCACCGGTTTGCTCGGGTATCCGCTGTTCGGCGTTTGCGCCCAGCCCGCGGCAGCAAAAAGTCCGCCCGTGAGCAGTTCGACGGCCGAGAGCGCAATCAAGTCGCGACGGCTGAGCATGTCAGTCACCCCCGCTGTCTCGATGGGAGCATCTTAGCCCCAGCCGGGCGCGATCACCACCGCCGAATGTCGGCGTTCAATAACGCAGGTATTCCTCGCGCTCCCGCTCCCACGCGCGCTCATCGGCGCTCGCCAGTGCCGCCAAATCGGCGGGCGCTGCGGCCGCGTCGTCGACCCATTCGCGCAGCAGCGGACTGCCGTTGATCACGTCGATGGCGCGCTTGCCGTGCTCGTACTCGTAGGCAAAATCGCGCCACAGCGGATAATCGGGATGCAGGCGCCGGATCGCCTTGAAGGCGAGCGCCACAAGCCGCCACGGCTTGAACGCCGCATGCTCATAAAACGGGCCTTCGGTGTGGATCTGCACGCCGCTGCACAGCTTGCCCGCATGCTTGTGAAAGGTCGGCTCGAACCAGCAGGCGCGCAGCCGGCAGCCGTCGAGCCATTGCGGCGCCAGCGCATGCATCTCCCTGATTATCGCGCCCGCATCGATGTCGGGCGCGCCAAACAACTCGAGCGGCCGCGTGGTGCCGCGGCCTTCGGACAACGTCGTGCCCTCGACCATCACCGTGCCGGCGTAGGCGCGCGCCATCCAAAGGTTTGGCGCGTTGGGGCTGGGATTGACCCAGGCGCGCGCACCGAGCGGCCAGCCGAAACCGGGCGCCGCGTCGGGCCGCCAGCCCTCCATCGCGATCACCCGATACGCGACATCGAGCTTGAGCGTTTTGATGAACGAGGCGCCCAGTTCGCTGAGCGTCAGCCCATGCCGCATCGGCAACGGGCCGGCGCCGACAAAGCTTTCCCAGCCCGCGCGCAGCCGCAAACCTTCGGCCGGGCGGCCGACTGGATTGGGCCGATCCAGCACCCAGACTTCTTTGCCGTGCTGCGCCGCAGCTTCCAGCATGTAGCGCAGCGTGGTGACGAAAGTGTAGATGCGGCAACCCAGATCCTGCAGATCGACAAGGACGACATCGAACGCATCGAGCATCGCGTCAGTCGGGCGGCGCACTTCGCCGTAGAGGCTGAACACCGGGATACGGTGCACCGGATCAAAAAAATCCGGCGACTCGATCATGTTGTCCTGCTTGTCGCCGCGCAGCCCGTGCT
>JASHXZ010000710.1 GCA_030043285.1 Xanthobacteraceae bacterium
AGCGCCGCGCGATCGCGCGGCGCGGATCGTTGGCGCCGATGCCGAGCGCGTCGAACATCATCACGCTGTTGGCCATGGCGGGAAAAATTGCACCGAGCCCGTCCTCGCCGTTGAGGCGCTCGCTCACCCAGGCGACGGCGCGATCGATGGCGCGGCGGCGCGCCCGCTTGGGAAACAACGGCTCGGCGGCGCGCAGCACGTTGTCGACTGCGCGGAAGAACCAGAACCACGACGCTTTCTGCTGCGGCGCGCGCGGCGCCGGTCCGAGCATCGCCGGCGGCTCGACGAACAGCTCGTCGATGCGCACGTTCTTGGCGTTACGGGCGACCGGCTTGTTCGCCATCAGCACCAACAGCGGCACGATGACGGTGCGGCTCCAATACGAAATCTTGTCGAGATGGAACGGAAACCATTTCGGCAGCAGCATGATCTCGACCGGCATCACCGGCACGGCGCGCCACGGAATGAAGCCGAACAGCGCTAGCATGATGCGGGTGAACACGTTGGACCGCTCGGCGCCGCCGCGGGCGCGTAGCGCCTCGCGGGCGCGACGCATATGCGGCGCGTCGACGGAATCGCCGATCATCTTCAGCGCGAAGTACGCTTTGACGGTCGCGCTGATGTCGAGGTCGGCGTCGGCAAACAGCGGCCAGCCGCCGTGCGCGCCCTGAATGCGGCGCAGGTAAACGGCGATCTTGGCCTCGAGCGACGCATTGACCGGCTCGCCGAGATAATGCCGCAGCAGCACGTATTCGGCCGGAATCGTGGCGTCGGCCTCCAGCTCGAACAGCCAGTGGCCATCCTCGTGCTGTCGCGCCAGCAGCGCGTCGGTCGCGCGATCGATCGCGCGTTGCAGATCGCCTTGAGTGGAATGCGAGTCGTTCATTGTTAGCTCTTTGCTGATTGGCGCGCGATCAGCGCGGCGGCGCGGTTGCCGGAGCGGATCGCGCTTTCGATCGTGGCCGGCAGGCCGGTGTCGGTCCAGTCGCCGGCGAGCGCGAGATTGCGCCAGCGCGTTGCGGCAGCAGGCCGCTTGGCGTCCTGCGCCGGCGTCGCCGCAAAGGTGGCGCGGCGCTCGCGCACGATTTGCCACGGCGGCAGTGGGTTCGGCAGACCGGTCACGGCGGCAACGTCATTCCAGATGGTTTTGGCCAGAGCATCCCGCGGCGTGTCGAGATAGCCGTCGCCGGCGCTGATGGTGATCGACACGCGGCCCGGGAAAGCAAAAATCCATTGCACCACGCCGTTGAGCACGCCGAGGATCGGCGGCAGCGCCGCCGGTGCGTCGATGGCGAAATGCGCGTTGACGATGGCGCGAAACTCGGTCGGCACCGAAAGGCCATCGACCAGCGCCGCCGCCGCATAGGGCGGCACCGCGAGGATCACAGCATCAGCTGCGCCAAGCACGATCGCCTCGTTGCCGAAATCGAGCGCCTCGATGCGCTCGGCGCCGAAGCGCAGCGCGCGCAATTGATGCTCCAGACGCACCACCGCACCGCGACTTTCAAGCGCTGCGAGCGCCGGCTCGATCATCGTTGCGCCAAGACCGTCGCGCGCGATGAGAGGCCGGCAGGCCTGGCCGCCGGCGCCGAGCGTCTCGCGGATCACCGCACTCGCCAGCCGCGCCGATCCGTGCGGCGGATCGATGTTGAGCGCGGCAAGGAGCAGCGGCTCGACCAGCCGGCGATAGAGCAAGCCATCGCGGCCGATGACCTCGCCCACGCTCTTGCCAGGGCCAGGCCAGAGCAATTTTGCCAGCGCAAAGTAATCCAACGCGCGCGTGCCCGGCACGCGCCGGCTGCGATCGAATACCCACAACGGCAGGCGGCCGTCGTTGAAGCGCAAGGTCCAACGCTCGCGGCTCGGCAGATCCACGAACGCGAATTCCGCTTGCGCCGGCCCTATTAATTTCTGCTCGGCGCCGACGCCGCGCAGATAAGCGAGCGCCGCATGATTGCCGGACAGCAAAAGATGATTGCCGTTATCGATGGTCATGCCGAGCGCGGCGTCGCGATACGAGCGGCAGCGGCCGCCGGCGAACGCGGTCGCCTCGTGCACGACCACGCGCTCGCCGCGCGCCGAGAGGTCAAGCGCAGCAGAGAGGCCGGCAAGTCCGGCGCCGATGATGTGAACCGTGCGAGTCATGGGGAACGGCGCATCAGATAAAATTACGAAGCACGATCAACAAGAGCCGCCACCGCGGCAGGCGGACGCGGTGGCGCGGCGGCGTAAAGCCCCGCGCGACGAGGCCCTCGAGAATGAGGCCATAGGCCTCGGCCATGATGCGCGGTGCCCGCACCATGCGCCGCGGCGCCTGCGCCATGATGGCGCCCGACTTGGCAAAATGCTGCCGCGCCAGCTCGACCAGAACGCCGCAGGCCTCGCTGAGCATCGGATTGGCCAACACGGTCTGCGGATCGGTGCCGATGATGCCGGCGTCGCGCAGCGCATCGCGGGGCAGGTAGAGCCGACCCAACGCCGCATCCTCATCGAGATCGCGCAAAATGTTGGTGAGCTGCAGCGCGCGGCCGAGCTGGTCGGCAAGCGCCAGTCCGGCGTCGCGCTCCATGCCGAACACGCGCACCGAGAGCCGGCCGACCGC
>JASHXZ010000711.1 GCA_030043285.1 Xanthobacteraceae bacterium
AGCAGGAAGGCACCTACCCGCTGCCGGAAGCGCAGCTCGACCGCTTCCTGATGGAAATCGACGTCGATTATCCGGACCGCGACGCCGAGCGCAAAATTCTGTTTGACACCACCGGCTCGGAGGAGACGCGGGCCAAGCCGGCGATGACCGCCGACGAATTGATGGGCGCGCAGCGGCTGGTGCGCCGGCTGCCGGTCGGCGAATCGGTGGTCGAGGCGATCCTGCAGCTGGTGCGCTCGGCGCGGCCGGCGGCCGACAGCCCCGACGCCAAGCTGATCGCCTGGGGACCAAGCCCGCGCGCCAGCCAAGCCTTGATGCTCGCGGTGCGCGCGCGCGCGCTGCTCGACGGCCGCCTTGCGCCCTCGATCGACGATGTGATCGACCTCGCCGAACCGGTGCTCAAGCACCGCATGGCGCTGACGTTTACCGCGCGCGCCGAAGGCGAGAGCATGCAGGCAGTGATCGGGCGCCTGAAGGCGCGGATCGGATAGCGAATGGCGGTCGAGCCGAGGCTCAGCAACCAAGAAAACGTCGCGGTTCGGCATGCGGTCGGCGAAGGGCAGACGCTGGCGGCGGCAATGCCGCGCCTTATTCTCGAGGCGCGTCGCGTCGCCGCCACCGTGATCCACGGCCTGCACGGCCGCCGGCGCGCCGGGCCGGGCGAAAACTTTTGGCAATACCGCCGCTTCATCTCCGGCGAGCCGGCCTCGCGCGTGGATTGGCGGCGTTCGGCGCGCGACGATCATCTTTATGTGCGGGAGCTGGAATGGGAAGCTGCCCACACTGTGTGGCTATGGCCGGACCGCTCGGCGTCGATGATCTTTGCCTCGCAGCTCGCGCATGAAACAAAACTTTACCGCGCGCTGGTGCTGACCCTGGCGCTCGGCGAAGTTCTGGTCGAAGGCGGCGAACGCGTCGGCATTCCCGGCCTGCTGCGGCCGACCGGCAGCCGCAACGTGGTCGAGCGCATGGCGCAAACGATCCTGCATGACCGCAGCCAGCGCGCCAGCCTGCCGCCGGATTTTGCACCGGCGCCGCTTTCTGAAATCGTGCTGCTGTCCGATTTGTGGAGCGACATCGGCGAAGTGCGGCGCACGATTGCCCAGCTCTCCAGCAACGGTGCGCGCGGCCACGTCGTGCAGATCGTCGATCCCGCCGAAGAGACGTTTCCCTATTGGGGCCGCATCGAATTCATCGAACCGGAAGGCGGCGGCCGCATCACCGCCGGCCGCGCCGAGACCTGGCGCGCCGATTACACCGCGCGGGTCGCGCGGCATCGCGCCGAGATTCGCGCCGAGACCGACCGGCTCGGCTGGACCTTCGTCATTCACCGCACCGATCGGCCGGCGAGCGAGCTCCTGTTGGCGCTGCATGCCCGCATCGGTGTCGCAGCCGGCGACTTCGCGGCGTCGCCGTCCATTGCGGCCGAGTCGAGGGTGCCGACATGATCGGCGGATTGCCGCTCGGTTTTGCCGAACCGCTGGTGCTGGTCGGCCTTCTGACCCTGCCGGTGCTGTGGTGGCTGCTGCGCATGATCCCGCCGCGGCCGCGGCGCATCGATTTTCCGGCCACGCGACTGCTGTTTGAGATCGCCCCGCGGGAGGAAACGCCGGCGCGAACGCCGTGGTGGCTTACCCTCCTGCGGTTGACGCTCGCGGCGCTCATCATCATCGCCGCCGCGGGTCCGCTGTGGCACCCGCCATTAGCGGCGACGCAATCGCGGGCGCCGATCGGCCTGCTCATCGATGACGGCTGGGCGGCCGCCGCGACCTGGGACGCGCGCGTGCGCACCGCCGACGACATCATCGCGCGCGCCGCCGATGAACGGCGCGCCGTGGCGCTGATCCCGCTATCGGACGCGACGCGCGATATTTCGCTCGAGCCCGCCGAATCCGCGCGGGTGCGGCTGCATCAGCTCAAACCCGTGCCCTATACGGTGGCCCGCGCCGACGCGCTCCCGGCCATCGGGCGCTTCATCAACGCGACCAAAGACATCGAGCTGGTCTGGCTGTCGGACGGCACCGACCTCGGCAAGGGCAGCGACTTCGTCAAAGGCTTGGCGCAGACCATCGGGCAGAACCATCCTCTCACCATCGTGTCGGGCGGCGTGGCGGAGCCGCGCGCGCTGGCTGCCGCTGAGAACGCCGCCGGCGGCTTGAGCGTCAAGGTTCTGCGCACTGACGCCGGCGCCGCGGCCTCCGGCACGGTGCGCGCGCTCGACCTCAAGAGCCTGTCGCTCGGCGAAGCGCCGTTCGCGTTCAAGGCCGGCGAACGGGAAACGCAAGCGCGCTTCGACCTGCCGGTGGAAATCCGCAACGATATCGCTCGCCTCGACATCGCCGGCGAGCGTTCGGCAGGCGCGGTGCAGCTCCTCGACAAGCGCTCGCGCCGTCGCACCGTCGGTATCGTTTCGGCAGCCACCTCCGACACCGACGAGCCGCTTTTGTCGTCGAGTTATTATATCCAGCGCGCGCTATCCCCGTTTGCCGATCTGCGCGTTGCCCAGGGCGAATCGCCGGCCGATGCGATCACGCATTTCCTCGACCAGAAACTGCCGATGCTGGTCCTGGCCGATGTCGGCACCATTGCGGGCGATGCCCATGAGCGGCTGGCGCAATGGGTCGAAAACGGTGGCGTGCTGGTGCGCTTTGCCGGGCCGCGGCTCGCGGCCTCCGATGACGATCTCGTGCCAGTCAAATTGCGGCGCGGCGGGCGCATTCTTGGCGGCAGTTTGAGCTGGGATAAGCCGCAGCCGCTCGCCGCTTTCTCGCACGACAGCCCGTTCAACGGCATGGCGGTGCCGAACGACGTCACCGTCACGCGGCAGGTTCTGGCCGAACCCGATTCGACCTTGAGCGACAATACGTGGGCGACGCTGGCCGACGGCACGCCGCTAGTGACGGCGGCGCATCGCGGCAAGGGCTTGATCGTGTTGTTCCACGTCACCGGCGACACGCGCTGGTCCAACCTGCCGCTCTCGGGCAGCTTCGTCGATATGCTCAAGCGCATCGTCGATCTGGCCGGCACGGCCGACGTGGCAGAGAGCGGCCCCGGCGCGCAAGCCGCCGCCAGCGCCAAAGCCGCCAACGTGCACGAGGCGCTGCCGCCGACCCGCGTGCTCGACGGCTTCGGCGCCTTCGTGGCGCCGCCGCCCACGGCGCGGCCGGTGCCGACCGACTTTGCCGGCGCCGCCAATGCCGATCATCCGCCCGGCTATTATGGGCCGCCGCAGAGCTACTTCGCCGTCAACACGCTCGCCCCGACCGATCACCTGGCGCCGCTTGATTTCAGCCCGCTCGGCAACGCGCGCCACGAAGTCTACCGCACCAGCGAGCCGCTGGACTTGCGCGGTCCAGTGTTCCTCGCCGCGCTCGCTTTGCTGCTGCTGGACAGCATCGCCGTGCTGTTCCTCGGCGGCGGCATCCAGCGCCTCATGCCGCGGCGCCGCGCCGCCGCCGCAATCATCGCCGGGTTTGCTGTCCTGGCGTTGTCGCTCGCTTACGCGCGCGCGCAAAATCCGCGCGCCGACGTGCCGCCGGCGGCGCTCGAGACGCGGCTCGCTTACGTCGTCACCGGCGACAACAGCGTCGACACCATCAGCAAAGCCGGCCTGGCCGGGCTGACTGCATTCATGGGGCAGCGCACCGCGCTCGAGGCCGGCGATCCGATCGGGCTCGACATCGCGCACGACGAATTGGCGTTCTATCCGCTGATCTACTGGCCGATCGTGCCGGGCGCGGAACGGCCATCGGCGGAAGCGCTCAAGCGCA
>JASHXZ010000712.1 GCA_030043285.1 Xanthobacteraceae bacterium
GCACGCCGCGCGCAAACCCGGGCCCTCATCCTGAGGCGCGAGCGAAGCGAGCCTCGAAGGATGCAGGCCAAGGCGCCGCGGCCTCGCCCTTCGAGGCTCGGCGCTGCGCGCCGAGCACCTCAGGGTGAGGAAGTTATTCAGCAATAAGAGCGTCCGTATTACGCCGCTACGCCGCGGCGCGCTTGCGCACGCTTTCGAGCAATGACGCGCGCAGCAGATAGGCGCGGTGCGCCGCCGGATCGGCCGCGATCGCGGCAAGCTCGGCAAAATTCCGCGCGCGCGCCGCGGGGTCTTTCTCCTCCATGCGCCGCTTGTTGGCGACGGTCTGCTGCTGCACGAATTCGATGTTGAGCGGCCGGCGATGGCGATCGTAGAGATCGAGAACCTCGGACGGCGCTTCGCGGCGGATGACGCGTCCAAGCAGGCCGCTCAGCTCGACCGCATCGTGAATGCCGAAGTTGAGACCAAGCCCGCCGATCGGATTGTTGACATGCGCGGCATCGCCGGCGAGGAACACGCGGCCTTTGCGGAAACTCGCCGCCACGCGCTGGTGCACGTTGTAGAGATTGCGATGCACCACGTCGTACTTGCCTTCTTTGGCGATGAAATTCTGCAGCCGGCGTTCGACCGCGTCGGCCTCGAACAGCTCGGCTTCGCTCTGCTCGAGCCGCGTCGATGACAGCACCCGCCACAAACCCTTGCCGTCGTCGCCCGAGACCTTGAAGAAGGCGCACCAGTCCTGCGGATGCGACAGATAGTTGCGGGTGCATCCGGGATATCGGGTGCCGATGTCGAACGGCGTCGTCAGGATGAGAAAGCGCTCGGGGTGCGTGTAGCCCTCGAATTCGATGCCGAGCGATTTGCGCACCGTCGAGCGGCCGCCGTCGGCGCCGATCAGATAGGAACCTTTGATCGCGCGCGTGCCCGCCGCGGTGTCGACCTTTATTTCAACCGAGTCGTTCGACTGGGCAACAGCCACGACGCGCGCGGAGAATTCGAGGTTGGCGTGGGGCAGGGCGCGCAGCTTCTCGATCGCCAAATTCGCGAGCTTATGCTGCTCGCATTGCACGGCGAACGGATAACGGGTGTCGTCCTTGAGCCGGCCGAAGTCGAATTCGGCGACTAACTCGCCGGTCGAACGGTCCCAGGTCCGGAATAGCGGCTCGACCAGCCCGCGGCGAATGACCTCGTCGACGAGGCCCAATTCGTCCAGCATCTCCAGCGTCGCGGCATGAGTCGTCGCCGCGCGCGGCGCGTCGTTGACCTTGCTCTCGGCCTCGAACAGATGGACGCGCAAACCCTGGCGGGCAAGCGCCAGCGCGGTGATGACGCCGACTGGCCCGCCGCCGGCGATCAGGATCGGGAGTTCGGCAGGTGAAGACATCGCGACGCAGCCCAAAAGTTCAGACTATATCGCGACGCGAGAGCTGAACAGGCAAGCGAGCCTGCTGGTGTTGTATGCAAAATCGCGTGGGCCGGTCTCTGCTTTCGGCGGTCGCTTGGTTGCTCGCTGCGCGCGTGAGCCGCAGATGATTCGCCAATCGTTGGAGCAAAGTTCCGCGCTTTGTGTGCGGAACGCGACCGGCTTTTGCGTCGTTAATCAGACTGAACCTGAGTACGAACAAGCGAGTGCGGATCACGCGCCATTTGGGGCGGCTTTAGCAGTTGGGATATTTTGTGCATGTGGACCCGTCCGCTCGTGCTTGATGACGGCAGAGGTTGGCGCGCCGCAAGGCTCCTCAGCCGGTTGGCAACTGCGATCGTCATCGTGGTGTGCCTGTCGCTGGCGATGGTGGCGGGCTTGTGGGTGTGGGCGTTGCACGGCATCACGTTTCCATCTGCCGCCGAGGTCACATCGCAACGCGTGATCGCGCTCGAAGCAGCCGACGGACAGCCGCTGCAGCCCCAGGGTTTGCTGCAATTGCCGCCGGTGCCGGTCGAGAAGATGCCGCCCAGCGTCGTCAATGCGGTCCTGAGCATCGAGGATCGGCGTTTCTACGAACGCGGCCCGATCGATCCGCTCTCCGTTCTGCGGGCGCTCAAGGACAATCTCGAAGCCGGCCATGTGGTCGCCGGCGGCAGCACCATCACGCAGCAGCTCGTCAAGGTGCTCTACCTGAGCCCGGAGCGAACTTACAAACGTAAGATCCAGGAAGCGGCGCTCGCCATCTGGATCGACAGAAATCTGACCAAGAACCAGATACTGACGAGTTACCTGAACAATGTGTATCTCGGCTCCGGCGCCACCGGATTTCCGGCCGCTGCAAAACTCTATTTCGGCAAACAAGTTGGCGATCTCAATCTCGCTGAAGCCGCGATGCTTGCCGGCATGATCAACGCGCCCGGCAAGGACGACCCGCTGCACAATCTCCTTGCTGCGCGCATCCGCGCCTCGGCGGTTCTCGACGCCATGGTGGCCAACGGCAAGATCGACCAGGCATCGGCGCTCACGGCCAAGCTCAATCCGGCGACACCCAATCCCGCGCAGCTGTCGCCGACGCCGGCCGGCTGGTTCACCGATTGGGTCTACCGCGATGCGGCCGCCGCCATTCCCCGGCAGGCCGGCGCGGTCACCGTGCGCACCACACTCGATCTGCAACTGCAGCAAATCGCCGCGAACGTCGTCGACTCAACGCTCGCCTCCGCGGGTCCCCAGGTGCACGCCACGCAGGCCGCGCTGGTCGCCATGCGGCCGGACGGCGCCGTGGTGGCGATGATCGGCGGACGCGACTATGCGGACAGCCAGTTCAACCGCGCCACCCAGGCCAAGCGCCAGCCCGGCTCGGCGTTCAAGCTGTTCGATTATTATGCCGCGCTGCGTCACGGCTACACGCCCAACGATACGGTGCTCGACGAGCCGGTCGACATAAAAGGTTGGCAAGCCCACGATTATGCGCGCAGCTACCACGGACGCGTCACGTTGGCGGCGGCGTTCGCCCATTCCTATAACGCCGCGGCGGTGCGACTGGCGCAGCAAGTCGGCATTCTTCAAGTCATCGCCGCCGCGCACGACCTCGGCCTGCATGCGCCGCTCGCCAATAATCCGAGCCTGGCGCTCGGCACCTCGGAAGTCACTTTGCTCGATATCACCGGCGCCTATGCGGCGGTGCGCGCCGGCGTCGCCCCGCTCGAGCCGTGGGCGATCGACAGCGTCAGGCTGCCCAATGAGCAGAGCGCGACACCGATCGGCCGCCCGCACGCGCCGCAACACAGTTTGGGGCCATATCAGAATGAGCTGATCCAGCTCTTACGCGGCGTCGTCGAGCATGGCACCGGTCGCGCCGCGGCGCTGCCGGGCTTTGCCGCGGGCAAGACTGGCACCGCGCAGGATTACCGCGACGCCTGGTTCGTCGGCTTCACCGATTCGCTCGTCGTCGGCGTCTGGGTCGGCAACGACGACCACTCGCCGATGCGGCGCGTCGTCGGCGGCTCGCTGCCGGCGACCATCTGGAAGAACTTCATGGAGCAGGCGAGTGCGCTCCCGTCAGCGACGGCAGCCGTGCAGCAGAGTACCAATCAGACGCCGCCGGCCGACGTACAGCAGGCACAGCAGGCACAGCAGGCACAGCAGGCACAGCAGGCACAGCAGGCACAGC
>JASHXZ010000713.1 GCA_030043285.1 Xanthobacteraceae bacterium
GCGGCTCCTCATCGTGCGCATCGCCACCCGCGCGCGCGCCGCCGGGCTCATCTCGGCACAGCGCATTTTCCTGATCGGCACCGGCGCCCAGGTCAGCAGCTTCATCAACCGCTACGAGCCGTGGGCGCTCGGCATCAACATCGTCGGCTGCCGGTTCCTGACCCCGGTCGCCGCGACCACCGGCGCCGAAGCGCGACAGACCGCGCTCGACGGCGACTTGGCCGAAGCCATCGCGCGGGTGCGCAGCTTAGAGCCCGACGCGATCTATCTGCTGATGCCCTGGTCGGCCACCGAGACGGTGGCGCGCTGCGCCGATGCCTTTCTGGCGCTGCCGGTCGAAATCCATCTCGGCCCCGAGCAGATCCTGCACAAATTCGAGAATGTCGAGCTGTCGAAACTCGGACCGCTGGCGAGCCTGCAATTGACGCGGCTGCCGCTGTCGACCTTCGAAGTCTTGAAGAAGCGGCTGTTCGATCTCGTGTTCGCCGCGCTGGCGCTGCTCGCGCTCACTCCGCTGCTTGCCGTCGTCTCTGCGCTGATCCGCCTCGACAGCCCGGGCCCGGTGTTCTTTCTGCAGCGCCGTTACGGCTTCAATCAGCAGCCGTTCCGCATCATCAAGTTCCGCACCATGCGCACCCTCGACGACGGCGCCGTGGTGCCGCAGACGACGCGCGACGATCCGCGCCTGACCCGCATCGGTCGCTGGCTGCGACGCTGGAACATCGACGAGATTCCGCAGCTGTTCAACGTCCTGATCGGCGATATGTCGCTGGTCGGGCCGCGGCCGCATGCGCTCTCCCACGACCGCGAATACGAACAACGCATTTCGCTCTACGCGCGGCGCCACAACGTCAAGCCCGGCATCACCGGCTGGGCCCAGATCAACGGCTTCCGCGGCGCCATCGACAGCGAAGACAAGATCCGCAAGCGCGTCGAATACGACCTGTTCTACATCGACAATTGGTCGCTGTGGCTCGACCTGCAGATCATCGTGCGCACCGCGCTGTCGCCGACCGCCTATCGCAACGCATATTGAGGCGCTCCGCGATCGCGTGGACGAGTGCCAATCCTGCGAAGCAGCACCGTGAAAAGCGGCACCGCACATGGCAGGGAACAGGCACCTCACTTTCAGTGTTAATCGGGTGCAACTGGAGTGAGTTCTATGCGGTGGAAGAGCGCTGTAGTCGCCGCGGCCCTAGTACTCGGCGCAGCAAATCCGACGACCCACATCGCTTTCGCCCGCGGCATATCGGGCGGCGCGCATTTTGTCGGTGGCGGCTTCGCGAGTCATGGATTCGCAGGTCATAGATTTGCGACAAACCATGTCTTCGTCCGGCCTTTTCGTAGAAACTTCGCGGCCGGCGGCTTTTGGCCCTTCTACTACGACTATTTCCCGACCGGCGCATACGGCGACACAGATACTACGACTTACCCCGGGACACCCGACTTCGCACCGGAATCAGTGCTTGCACCTGTCTGCCATCGCAGCGAAGAGATAGTGAAAGTCCCATCGGAAAATGGTGGAACCCGCCAGATCAAGATAACGAGATGCCCATAAGCCCTACAACGCGAATTCCTGAACTATTTAGAAAGAGCTGGTTGGCCGGTTAAAGTATCCCCCTGGCCCACTGGCCCCCCTGCTCCGCTACACGGGCGTGAATAAAAGAGTTACCCGATCAGCCGCGCAATAGCCGCGACCGCGCCGACGGTGACCAGCACGGTCGACAGCCACAACGCGCCGATCAGGAGCCAGACCGGCTTCGTCTTGCGGACGGCGAATGACGCTGCGTCGTCGGCACGAGCCTCGGTCGAAGTTTTGTTCCAGGTCTCGAGTCCCGGCTGCGCCCGGCGCAACGCCGCCGTGGCCCGCTCGATCTCGGCCACGTCGCGCGCCAATTGCTCGTTAGCCCGAACGAGCCCGATATCCCCTTCGACCTCATAGTCCGCATCGGCCACAGAAGGGGCTCCGGCGAAATCGATCGGATCGTCGCCGAGTGTGCCGGACCGGTAGCTGCGATGATGCTCCGCCATGGCGCCCGCCTGTCTGTATCGAAGGAATCCTAATCGACCAGGTGAGGCGGCGCGACGCTCATCGAATGCTAACCTTAACGCGGCCGGCCGGAGCCCCTATATGGCGCTCACGCGCCTCCGCACGGGGGTTTTGGGCCTTGCTCGCCGCTGTCGCATTTTGCGGCTATGGTGTTGTGCACGGCCGGGAAAAACGGGCGGCGGCGTCTGCCGGAGGGAGCGCAGCTATGAGCACTTCGACCATTATTGTGATCGCCGTCATTGTGGTGATCGTGCTGTGGGCCATCAGCGTCTACAACGGGCTCGTCACGATGCGGCAGCGGGTCAACCAGGCTTTCGCCGACGTGGACGTGCAGCTGCGCCAGCGCCACGATCTCGTCCCCAACCTGGTCGAGACGGTGAAGGGCTATGCGGCGCACGAGCGCGGCACCCTCGACGAGGTGATCAAGGCGCGCAATACGGCGGTCGCGGCGCAAGGGCCGGCCCAGCAAGCCGCGGCCGAAAACATGCTGTCGGGCGCTCTGCGCCAGCTGTTTGCGCTGTCGGAAGCCTACCCCGATCTGAAGGCCAACACCCAATTCCAGCAATTGCAGAACGAGCTGGCTGACCTCGAGAACAAGATCGCGGCGTCGCGGCGCTTCTTCAACAACGCGGTGCAGGAATACAACACGTCGATCCAGCGGTTTCCCGCGGCTTTGTTCGCTACCTCGTTCGGGTTTACGCCGAAGGACTTTTTCGATCTCGGTGCCGACCGCCAGGCCGAACTGCAGGCGCCGCAGGTCAAGTTCTAAGACGCGGGACTGCGCCGGCGCGCCATGGCTGCTTACGGCCTCTATACGCACATCCAGTCGAACCGGCGCCGTTCGATCGCGCTGCTGATCGGCCTTTTCTTGCTGGTCTACGTCCTGGTCTATGCCGGCGCGCTGGCGGCCGCCGCATTGTCGATCAATGCCGATCTCAACACCCTGTTGCAGATCGCCTGGGCCGACCTGATCAAGGCCGCACCGCTGGCGACGCTCGGCACCGCCGCCTGGATCGCCATCGCCTATTATTTCCACCAAAGCATGATCGATGCGCTCACCGGCGGCCGCGAGGTGTCGCGCACCGAGATGCCGCGGCTCTACAATCTTCTGGAAAATCTCTGCATCTCGCGCGGCATCACCATGCCGAAACTCAAGATCATGGAGAGCGACGCGCTCAAC
>JASHXZ010000146.1 GCA_030043285.1 Xanthobacteraceae bacterium
GGCCTGTCCTGGCGCGCGGCATTTCGGACCGACGAGCCGCGGGAAGTGGAGCGATACTGCGCGCTCAATCAGACCGAATGGGAATGGCACGGCGCCGATTGCCTGCGAACCATTCAGCGTCGTTCGGCAATTCACACTCATCCGACCACCGGCGCGGCTGTTTGGTTCAACCATATGGCGTTCTGGCACCCTTTCAGTCTCGATGCCGTCGTGCGGCGAACGCTGGAAGCGGAATTCGGTCCATTTGAGCTGCCCTACGGCACCTTCTATGGCGACCTGTCGACAATTCCAGATGAAGTGGTCGCCGAAGTTTGCAGCGCATATCAATCTGAAACGACCACCTTTCCGTGGCAGGCCGGCGACGTTGTTCTTGTCGACAACATGCTCGTTGCACATGGGCGCCGGCCGTTCACCGGCACACGGCGCGTGCTGGTCATGATGGGGCAGCCGTCGAGCGCGTCCCCGGCAACCGGATAGAGAGCCCAGCATCTTCATGGACACCGTAACCAAAATCCAAGGCTACCTCGCGTCGCCGCAACAGCGGACGATCTGGCTGCGGATGCGCGACATGCCGCCCGAGCGCTTCACGGTTTCGGTTGTCGCGCTGGTGGATGGCGCACTCGAACTCGAGGCGGTGCGCCACACCCATGCGGCGCTGTCGGCCGCCCATGAAATCCTGCGTACCCGTTTCTTTGCCGAGCCGGGGATGACGTTCCCGCTGCAGGTCGTCGATAATCACGCCGACGACGACACCATCGAGATCCGGGTCGCGACCGAGACGGACAGCGAACGCGTCGTCCGGGCGCTCGCCGACGAGGCGCGCGCGCGAACGTTCCTGCCGTCGCAGGGCGCGCTGCACTGGACCTGTGTGGTCAGGCTTGCGCCAGGCCGACACGTCGTCGCAACGGCGCAATCCGCGCTGATTCAGGATAGTGCGGGCGCCCTAGCCTTTGTTGACACACTCGTTCGTTGGTCGCGGGAAGCGCCGGCAGGCGAGCAAGAGGAGCCGTTGCAATATATCGACCTGGCGCAATGGTACAACGACGTACTCTCCAACGAAGAGGGCGCCGCCGGTCGCGCGTTCTGGGCCGGCATCAAATGGTTCCCGACGACACGGCGGCGCGGCTTGCCCGAAGCGATACATGCGAGCCCGGTCGTTCGGCGTGATGTCGCTCTCACCGCGGCACACCTGCGCGCGGTGGACCATCTTGCGGGCAAGCTCGGCGTGCCACGCCAGGCCGTCGTGCTCGCGGCGTGGTTGATCCTGCTGGCGCGGTTGACGGGAGCCAAGGAGATTCCCGTCGCGTGGCTGCTCAATGGCCGTACCGACGAGGCCGTCTTGCATCTCCCGGGCCGTTTGGAGCGCGACGTCCCCATCATCACCAATGTGCCGCCGGAGCAGACGGTCGAGGGGCTCGTGCTGGCACTGAATGAAACAATGGCGACCGCCGCGCGCTGGCAGGAGTGTTTTGCGTGGGAGCAGGTCGGCGCCACCAAGTCGGCCCCCGCACATCGGGCTGCGTTCGCATTCGCCTGGCGCGAGCGCCCGGAAAACACAGAGATCAGGCCTCGGCTGATCGAAGACGCATCGATGGATGTCGAGCTGCGGCTCGTTGGCCAGGACGACGTCAACGGCTTTGGCCTGGCGATCGAGTACGGCCGTTGCGACGATTCGGCACCATGGCCCCGCGACCTCGATGGCCCTCTCGCCGTGCTGCTCGCCGGCATGTCTGCGCAGCCGGGCTTGCCGGTCGGCGAGCTTGCGCTCGTCGATGCTGCCGACGCCCGGCTCTCCGATCTGAGCGTCCAAGGGCCCACGATCGAGTTTGCTGCGCCTTCGTCCTGTGGCGAACTGTTGTTCGGGCGGTTGGGTCGCCACGCGGCGGCGGCCGCGTTGATATGCGGAGATCGGACCTTCACCGGGGCGGAGCTCGATCGGCGCGCCCGCAGCTTGTCCTGGCATCTCCAACAAACGATCGCTGCCAAAGGCAGCGTGATCGGCCTGTTCCTGCCGCGCTCGGCCGAATATGTCGCTGCCGCGCTCGCCGTTGTCGCGGCCGGCGGCATCTTCCTGCCGCTCGATCCCGGCTTTCCCGATCCGCGTCTCTCCGACATCGTCTCCGACGCCTGCCCGGCAGCGATCATGACCACCGACGGCCTGCAGCAAAGAGCAGTCGCGCTTGGCATCCCGCACGTATTGCTGGTCGATCTCGAGCGCGAGGATGAGCACACGGTGCAGCCGGTCGCAGCAGCTCCCGATGCGCCGGCTTATCTAATGTACACGTCAGGCTCGACAGGCCGCCCCAAGGGCGTCGTCGTGCCGAACCGTGCGCTGCGAAATTTCCTGCTGTGGAGCGCCAGCGAGATGCCGCTCGGTCCCGCCGACCGGGTGTTGTTTCGCGCCGCCGTCGGCTTCGATGCGGCGATCTGGGAAATGTTTGCGCCGCTGCTCGACGGCGCGGCAATCGTCGTCCTGCCTGGGACCGGCGGCGGAGCCACCGACGAGATCGCCCGGGTTCTTCGCGAGGCGGTTGTCTCGGTTCTCAAGACCACACCGTCGCTGCTCGGCGCGCTGCTCGACGCCGATGCGATCCGGCCGGCTGCCGCTTTGCGGCTCGTGCTGTGCGGGGCCGAGACGCTGGTGCCGGCGCTTGCCGATCGCTTCTACGCGACCGCGACCGCGGCCAAGCTCTTCAATATGTACGGGCCGACGGAGACGTGCATCGACGTGGCGTTCCGCCCGGTTGGCGCCGGCGAAGCCGGGCCCAGCGTGCCGATCGGGCGACCGATAGCAAATGTCTGGATGGCGGTTCTCGATCGCCAGATGCGCCCGCTGCCGCGCGGGTTTGCCGGCGAACTCTTCA
>JASHXZ010000147.1 GCA_030043285.1 Xanthobacteraceae bacterium
CGGGTGCCGTCGCGCGTCGTGCTGACCTTGGCGGGCCACACCCACGGCGGCCAGATCCGGCTGCCGCTGGTTTGGCCGCTCTTCGTGCCGTCGAAATTCGGCGCGCGCTACGCCTATGGTCATGTCGTCGGGAGCGAGAGGCACTTGATCGTGTCGGGCGGGCTCGGCACCAGCATGTCGGGACCGCCGGCGTGCAGATCGGCGATCACCGTGATGGTGAGCCGCCGGTCCGCCGGCCAGCCGCGCGGCGCCGGCGCGTAGCGGGTGACGACCAGGCCGTTTGGCTCGACCGCGCCGGCATAAACCGCCGTGCTGGCACCCGAGACGCCCGCAAGCCCGGCCGCGCCGAACAACACGTGCCGCCGCGTCAGCCGCATGGTGCTGGCGGCTGGTTCTTCGGCCTGTTGCACGGAAGGGCGATTGAGCGCCGTCTTGTCGGGGACCATTGGACTCATGGATTTGCGTAACGTTGAGATCAGCGTCTGGTTAGCACAGCGCGCCAGCCATAGCGCATCGGCGACCCACAGAGGGTTAAGAAGCGGTCACGACTGCGCGAGGCGTCCGCGCCTGCGGCTCGCCCAAGGCTCCAACACTGAGATCGACGCTGAACCTAAACGGGGGGGACCAGCTACTTATATACGAAGGCGCCGATGGCGTCCGAGCGGAACAGGATTTGTAGATTAACGTAGCCGACAGTCGGCGCGGGACGGGCGCTCGCGTGTCCTGCGTAGCATGGCCGATGCTCTCAAGAGCCCCTGCTTGGGCAGGCCTTGCCGATCAACTTGGAAACCAGTGTTTCGCGTCACGGGGTGGTGGCGGTGGTAGCACCAACGTTTGTGCTGGCCGCCCCAACGTTGGTTCTGCCTGGACGAACGGTGGCCGTGGCGGTGCTACTAGGAGCAAAACTTTTACGGGGTTTGGTTTCAAGGTCGGTTGTGCTCTTTTCGTAAAGAAGGAATGCTTTGCTGGCGGCTGATCGACGCCGATCAAAACTGTCTGCGACACGAAACCGTTCTTTGCAAAGATCACCGATTGGCTTTCGACAGGCAACGCAAGGGAGCAAGGCGTTTGACATGTCAGACCTTGCGCGGTGCGCACATCGGCGCCGGTTGGTTCCGACTCGAATTGCATGGTCTGTGGCGACGGAGGCGACACCCTTTGCTGCGACAGATCGAACCCCAATCCAGAGCATCCTGCGAGCGCAGAGCTCATCGTGGCCGCGATGGCGGTGAGGACGAACCCAGTGCGCGGCATGACCGCCTCGAATCACCGAAATGCAGGCTCGGCTGACCGCGCTCGTTCTGGTTAAGTGTGGTAAATGCTTGGTTAACGCCGTGGTCGGTTCGTCCATGCGGTTCGGCAGGACAGGCGCTCCATTGCCTGCACAAGTGAGAGCGCCGCGGACACGTCCGGCGTGTCGGTGCCGGGCGGGCTCTTACGTCAAACCCTTTTCCGGCGAACGCATCGCATTGGGCTGCATTCCTCGTTTTGGTCGCCAATATCTTTCGGGCCTTGGACGATGGGAAACGCCTGCGTCGATAGTCTCCATCGCCACCTTCAAAGCATCCGCAGCCGACGCGCTGTCTTTCGCTGTTTCGAACATCTGCACTTTGTGGCTTGCAGGGTTAGAGGGCTTTGGACGCACGCGCCAAATACGGGCCCGCCATTTAGCCGGGCTTCGTTCAAAGGCCTTGATGGTAAATTGCTTGTAATCCACTCCCGTAGGATGGCTTGCGGCGGTAAGGGAATGCTTGTCATCGGATGGCCAATTAGAGGCAAAAGAGCGGTTTCAAAGCGGCGTTGCACAGCCTGTCAGATCACTCGGGATAAGTCTCACCGCCCTCCGGCGGCGGCTTGTGGAAAAGGATGAAGACCAACGGGTTGCCGGGCTCGGACATCGCGTCGCTGCGCTGCCCCGTGACCTCTCCGGCGACGCTGCTGGTATATTCCGCGACCACTTCGCCGAAACTGTTGCGCTGGATGGCCACCTTCTGCCCGGCATCGACCTTGTCATTGAGCTTGACCAGGTGCTCGACGAGCCCGCCCTGGGTTGCAAGGATCGGCAGCGCACTGTTGCCGACAAAGACACGCACGTCCTTGCCGGTGCGGCCCAACGGTCCGGCCAGGATGCGGTGATGCTTCAGCACGTTCATGGTGCCTTCCACGAACAGCGCGATCATCTCGAGGTTCAGGACGCGCCCGGCGCCGATCTCCGGCGTAAAGGCCGGGATGCCCACATCCATGAACGCGTTATGCAGGACGCCGGGATAGACGTGGTTGTCGAAAATCTGGCCGACCGGATAGAGCTCCACCATCGCCTTGACCTCGGGCACATCCATGCCGCCGATATTGAATGCCGTGACTTCGAATCCGGTTGTCCCGGTGTGGAAGTCGATCGCAAAGTCTGCGTTCGGCCGCAGCAGCCGGTTGAACAAGAGGCCGGCGTGCCGGCTGGGCGCGGTGGCACCGTTCTCGTTTCCGGGCCACTCCCGATTCATGTCGATCAGATCGATGCCCCGGCCTTGATTGGGCCACCTGCGCTGCATGCTTTCCAGGGCCGGACTGGAAATGTCCGTGACCGCCATGACCGTGCCCGACATCGCCCCCGGATCGAGCTGGTTCATCACGGTCTGGACCGTATGAACCGAACTCATCTCATCGCCATGCACGCCGCTGGTCAGAACGACGCGCTTACCCGGCTTTGCTCCCTTGGCGACGCTCACCGAGACATACCAGTACTGTCCGGTGGGCATCTGCACGCCCTGAAAATACAAAAGATGCTTCTTGCCGGGCTGCAAGTCGTTGACGTCGAGCGCACTGACGACCTTTTTCCCCGCGATCGTCTCGCCCGTATAGACCGTTCCTGATGCCGAACCGGCAGAGGGTGTCGCTGCACCCTGAGCATTTGCAGCGCCGGCGGTAACGGCGAGGGCAGCCGATGCGCCTGCCGTCGTAATCGATGCGATCATGAAGTCGCGGCGATCGAGGCGTTTTTTTGGTGTGTTTGACATGACGGAGGTCCTTACCATTGAACCTCCCGAGCTTGCGCTTTTGCCGTGTCGTTTCGCAAGGCCGGCCCGCGCCGTACCGCAAACCTCGGATGCAAAAAAACTGCGTCGCGAGAATGATGACGCTTGCCCCGTTCACCTCATCCTGAGGCGCGAGCGCAGCGAGCCTCGAAGGATGTAGGCCGAGGCACCGGGGCCTGCATCCTTCGAGGCTCGGCGCTTTGCGCCGAGCGCCTCAGGATGAGGGAATGGGGCGATGCGTGAAATGAATAGTGAGACTTTGAGGAGCGGAACGCTTACGCTCGCGCCAAATGCTCGCGCGTCACCCAGTCGAGCGTCTTGTCGAGGGCGCGGGTCAGGCGGTCGAACAGGGCGTCGACTTCGGCGGCGTCGATGACGAGCGGCGGCGACAGCGTGATGACGTCGCCCATCACCGAGCGCACGATCAAGCCTTCGGCTTCGGCAAACGCCACCGCGCGCGCGCCAACCGCGTGCTCCGGCGCGAACGCGCGCTTGGTCTTGCGATCGGCGACCAGCTCGACGCCACCGATGAGACCGATGCCGCGCGCCTCGCCGACCAGCGGATGGGCGTTGAGCGCGGCAAGCCGCTCCTGGAATTGCACGCCGCGCGCAGCGGCCTGCTCGACGATGCGGTCGCGCAGATAGATCTCGATCGCCTTGAGCGCCACCGCCGCCGACACCGGATGGCCGCCATAGGTGAAGCCGTGGCCGAACACGCCGATCTTTTTGCTCTGCTCGAGCAGCGCCTGGTACATGACTTCCGGAATCATCACGCCGGCGATCGGCAGATAAGCCGACGACATCATCTTGGCGATCGAAATCGCCTGCGGCCGGAAGCCGAGCTTGTCGCAGCCCCACATGGTGCCGAGCCGGCCGAAGCCGCAGATCACCTCGTCGTCGATCATGAACACGTCGTGCCTGGCGCACACCGCCATGATCTTCGCGAAATAGCTTTTCGGCGGCACGATCACGCCGCCGGCGCCCATCACCGGCTCGGCGATGAAGGCGG
Source organism: Xanthobacteraceae bacterium (assembly GCA_030043285.1). Classification (GTDB taxonomy): domain Bacteria; phylum Pseudomonadota; class Alphaproteobacteria; order Rhizobiales; family Xanthobacteraceae; genus BOG-931. The sequence continues at coordinate 4,039 of JASHXZ010000147.1, forward strand.
CGACGGT
>JASHXZ010000714.1 GCA_030043285.1 Xanthobacteraceae bacterium
TCTCCGTATAGACGACCAGGCCACCTTAAAGTGTTAACCTTAATGCTACGTAAACCGCGGCGTTTCCCCGCGCACGCGTCCGCGAACGGGCATTCGCTGCTCCCCGAAGAGCGAGGTGGCCGCGAGGGGCCGACGCTCGCAACGGCTAGGCGCAATCGGCGGGCCAAAAAACGAAAGCGGCGGGGTTTTGCCCCGCCGCTTCCACGTGCAGCCTGTACCAGAAGCTTTTTAGCCGAACAGCTTGAGCACCGACTGGTTCGCCTGGTTGGCGATGGACAGTGCGGAGATTTCGAGCTGCTGCTGCGTCTGTTCGGTAAGCAGGTCGGCGCTTTCCTGGTTCTGGTCGGCGACGACCAGGTTGCTGGCGCCGGTCTGCAGGGTGTTGATCATGTTGGTGGTGAAGGTCTGCCGGGTGCCGATGACGCCCGAATTGGTGCCGAACGTCTCGGTCTGGGTCTGCACCGACGTGATCGCGTCGTTGATGTTGGTCACCGCGGTGGAGAGCGCGCTGTTGTCCTGGAATGAGCCGGCGCCCGAACCGCTGATCGTGGCCAGGCCGAGGCCCTGGTAATTGTAGGTCACCCCGGTGATGGTCAGCGAGCTGGTGCCGGCCTGGTTGAAGTCGATCAACAGGTTGTTTCCGTTCAACAGATTGACGCCGTTGTAGCCGGAGTCGGAGGCGAGCTGATTGATCTGGGTCAGCAGGCCGTTGTAGTTGGTCTGCAGCGTGGTGCGCGTCGCGCCCGTGCCGTAAACGGAGACGTTGCTGGCGCCGGTGAGGCCGAGGGCGGTCGCGGTTGCACTGGTGTCGATCGTGAAGTTCGTCGAGCCGGAATTGGCTGTGAGCGCCAGATCGCCGGAGCCGTTGTCGCTCGCGGTGAGGGCACCGGAAGCGCCGAGGCCGGTGGTGCCGTTGATGTCGGCTTCGATCTGGCTCAGCGTCGAGCTGGCGGCGATCGACACGGTGTAGCTGGTGCCGTTGGCGGAGATCACCAGGTTGCCGGCGGAAGCCGGCAGCAGGCTGCCGCTCGCCGCGATGCTGACCGTGCCGGTGGTCGAACCGGCAGTCTGGCTCGACTGCTGGGCTTGCTGCACTGTGGACAGCGCCTGCTGGAGCAGGCTGGTGATGCCGGTCAGGCCGTTGGTGGCGGCGTCGATCGTCTGCTGGCCCTGGCCGATCGAGTCGAGCAGCGCGCTCAACGAGTTGGCCGAGTTGGTCAGGTTCTGCGAGGTGAAGTAGGCGCTCGGATTGTCGGCGGCCGAGTTGACGGCTTTGCCGGTGGAAAGCGCTTCCTGGGTCGTCGTCAGATCGCTGGCGGTCTGCTGCAGCGACAGCAGGTTCTGCCGAATGCCGGCGGTTAACGTGATGTCAGACATAGCGGTACCCTTTTGGTTACAGGCCGTACTGGCTGCACTTGCTGTACGTGCCGTACCCGCGAGTGCGTGGTTCGATCGACATGATCGATTGGGTTAGGTTTGCCGGATTTCGTTTAAAGACGCGTAAATCGGCACTGTCCGGCCTCGGTCCGGCCACAGCGACGCCGAAACATGGGCGGCGCGGAATTGTTGCAGCCCGCGCAGACGCAACGATTGGGACGCGCCATCGCCACGGATATTTCGCTGGCCTGGCAAAATCGGGAGCCGCAGATTCAGATTTTGTTTACTTCTGCCCGTTGGTAATTTGCTAACCGTAATCCGTTATTTGCTAACCATAACCGGGACCCTCGCTTGCAAATACCTGACCAGGCGCCATCCGCCACCGTCAATCTCTGCATCGCCACGCCGTGCTTCGGCGGTCAGATTTCGGTGGTGTACGCCGCTTCGCTGCTCAGGCTGCAGACCGCGCTGCGCGCCTACCGCGACTTCAACCTCAAGATCCTGTTCAAGGACGGCGACGCCCTGATCACGCGGGCGCGGGCGAGCCTGATCGCGCAGTTCCTGGAGGACCCGAGCGCCACCCATCTGTTGTTCGTCGACGCCGATATCGGTTTCGAGCCGGAGCAGGTGCTGCGCCTGGTCGAATGCGGCGCCGAAATGTGCGCCGCGGTTTACCCGATCAAGCGCATGGACTGGGATCGCATCCGCTCGACCATCGAGGCGGCGCGGCCCAACCCGGCGGCGGCGGCGCTGCGCTATGTCTTCGAGGTCGATGATCCGAACGCGGTGACCGAGCGCGCGGGTTTCGTCAAGGTGCGCTATGCCGGCACTGGCTTTCTCATGATCCGCCGCGCCGCGCTGGAACAAATGTGCGCGCGCTATCCGCAGCTCAAATACCAGCGCGACCATTCGCTCGACGGTGCCGCCGCCAGCGCCAACCGCTTCGCGCTGTTCGAATGCATGATCGCCGACGACGGCACGTATCTGAGCGAGGATTTTGCGTTCTGCAAGCGCTGGACCGACATGGGCGGCGAGATCTGGGCCGATCGCAACAGCCGGCTCACCCATGTGGGACCGCTGGCGTTTCACGGCGATCTGTCGTCGCAATTCGCCGCGTGTGCGTGATCTCGTCTCAGCGCACCTTGCGGCTAAATTGTCAGCAAAAATCCCGGCGCATCAGCGGCGACCCGCAGGTCGCTTTACACCGCCTCGCGCATGAGAGCGGGTGCGGCGCTGGGAAACAGCAGGTCCGACTCGACGACATAATGCGCCGCGTTGGCGTCTAGTCTGGCGTTGTTGGCTTCGCGCAGTTTGGCATCGGCCTCGCCATAGAGGAAGGCGAGGAAAGCGTAGCGCCGCCCGCGCGTGACCGGTGTGACCTGGTGCAGCGCGCCACAGGAAAACACCACGGCGCCGCCGTGGGGAGCGCGGTAGCTGCGACGGCCGAATTCAGGAAAGAGAAGATCGCAGCCGTCGTAATCGTTATTGAGGTTGAGCGTGACGGCAAAGCGGCGATGCTGCGCGCCGATATTGACGTTGTCGCGATGGCGATAGAAATGACCGCCGACGGCGCTGTCGTAGCAAGCGACGATAGTGCGGTCCATGCGGGTGGCGTCGAACTGAAAGAAGCGCGCGATCGCGGGCAGCAGGCGGCGCACGATCTGGCTGCGGATCGCTTCACGCAACTGCGGATGGGCGACGATCAGATCGTTGCGGCGCTTGACGCGATAGTCGACGATGTGCGCGGTCTTGCCGTCGACGTCGCGCAGGAAACCGGAATCTCTGCCGCCGATCTTGTCGTAGAATTCGACCAGCGTCTCGCACAGGGCAAAATCGAAAACGCGCGGCACGATGAGAACCGGCGCGCAGAGCGGCACACCGGCGGCGTCGTCGACATCGGGCAGGCTTTTGAGGACCTGCGTTATGATTTCGCCGTGCCCGGCGGCATCGTCCCAGGCGACGTTGGCGACGGCGCGGAGCATCGGATCAAGCACGACGGTGCGCGGCGCGCCGGCGGCGCCGTAGAGCGCGGAGATCGCGCCGTCATAGTCGGCGATGAACGACACCGCCTGGTTGCTTAGTGCGATAAAAGGCGACGGGTCCGACGGCGGCGCCCTGAGCACGCCGTAGAAGACGATGCGGTCCTCGTCGAACAGCGCGCTTTCACGCAGCAGGCCACCAAGCTCCTGCGCCATGCGGGGATGATCGGGGGCGCCCAGAAAGGCAAGAACGATCCATCGTCCGGCCGCGACCGAAAGGTTGAATGCGCCTTGGCCGATCAGCGGCGCGCCGAACCACGGGACCGGATCGCCGAGCACGATGCCGCGCCGGCTCGCTTCGTCGTGTTCCATGGCGGCGCGCTTTCGCTTGCGAAGGCCTCGCTGCATCATTCGGCGTCATGGTAAATAATGTTCTAAGGATCGATCGGCGCGGCACGGTTTTTACCGATGATTAACCATGTTGGCCGACGCTGCCCGGCAGGTTTCCTCCTCGCAGATCGCGCATGGGCAGACACGCAAGAGCGCAGCGGCACAACGCCGCGCAATCCATCGAACAGGCGCTGAGCCTGCATCGGCAGGGCCGCCTTGCCGAAGCCGAGCATATCTATCAGTCGGTGTTGGCCGCCGACGCGGGCAATTTCGACGCGCTGCATTTAAGTGGTGTGCTGCGGCATCAGCAGGGCCGCTCCGCCGAAGGCTTGCGCCTGATCGGCGCCGCGCTCAAGGCGCAGCCCGGCTCGGCCGACGCGCTCACCAATTACGGCGTGATCCTCAATGCGCTCAAGCGCCACGAGGAGGCGTTGCGGAGCTTCGAGAAGGTGTTGGCGATCCGGCAGGCCGATGCCGCGGCGCACACCCATCGCGGCAGGGCGCTGCACGGCTTGGGCCGCTATCAGGAGGCGCTTGCCAGCTACGAGCACGCGTTGGCGCTGGCGCCGGATTACGTCGAGGCGCTGTATCGCCGCGGCAATGCGCTGTTGGCCTTGCAGCGGCGTGTTGCGGCGCTCGCTTCTTATGACCGTGCGCTTGCGCTGGCGCCCGATCACGCCGAGGCGCGCAACAACCGCAGCGTCGTGCTGCACGATATCGGCCGCAACGACGAAGCACTGGCCGACTGCGAGCGCGCGCTGGCGCTCAAGCCCGGCTACGCCGATGCGCTGTACAA
>JASHXZ010000715.1 GCA_030043285.1 Xanthobacteraceae bacterium
CATGGGACGCTTCAACGACCCGGCGATCAAAGCGGTGAAGGGCGAGTTTCCCTGTCCGGTCACGGTGAACCTCGACTTCGGCGCTACGCCGTCGCTGTGCCCGGCTTTCGCGCTGCGGCTCATCCGCGGCGTCAAGAACGGCCCCTCGCCGGCTTGGCTGCAGCGGCGGCTTATCGCGATCGGGTTGCGTCCGATCAACGCGCTGGTCGATATCACCAACTTCATCACCTACGACCGCGGCCGGCCGCTGCATGTGTTCGACGCCGCCAAGGTGCAGGGAGACCTCACGGTGCGGCGCGGCCGGCAAAGCGAAACGCTGCTGGCGCTCGACGGCAAGACCTACACGCTCGACGACACCATGTGCGTGATCGCCGACGCAGCCGACGTCGAATCGCTCGCCGGCATCATGGGCGGCGAGAAAACCGGCTGCTCCGAAGCGACCACCGACGTGCTCATCGAATCGGCGCTGTGGGAGCCGGCCAACATCGCCCACACCAGCCGCACGCTCGGCATTCACTCCGACGCCAGCTACCGCTTCGAGCGCGGCGTCGATCCGACCTTCATGCTGCCCGGCCTCGAACTCGCCACCCGCATGGTGCTCGAACTGTGCGGCGGCACACCGTCGGAGATCGCCGTCGCCGGCGACGCGCAAGCGCCCGAACGCATCATCGATTTCCCGCTCTCCGAGCTCAAGCGGCTGTCCGGCCTGTCAGTAGCGTTGCCGGAAATGCGCCGCGTGCTGGAGCGCCTCGGCTTTTTTGTTGCCGGCCAGGGCGAGCGCATCAAAATCGCGGTGCCGTCGTGGCGGGCCGACGTTGCCGGCAAAGCCGACGTCGTCGAGGAGGTGGTGCGCATCGTCGGCGTCGATCGCGTACCGTCGACGCCGTTCGACCGCGGCGAGGCGCCGCGCAAGCCGGTGCTCACCCCGATCCAGCTGCGCACCCGCAAGGCCAAGCGTGCGCTCGCCGCGCGCAATCTGGTCGAGGCGGTGACGTGGTCGTTCATCGAAAGAATACAGGCCGAGCTGTTCGGCGGCGGCAAGCCGGAGCTGGCTCTCGCCAATCCGATCGCCGCCGATTTGTCCGACATGCGGCCGAGCCTTATTCCGGGTTTGATCGCGGCGGCGCAAAAGAACGCCGATCGCGGCTTTGCCGACGTCGGACTGTTTGAAGTCGGACAAATCTTTCGCGGCGATCAACCAACCGATCAGCTCATCGCCGCGGCCGGCGTGCGGCGCGCGCTGGCAAAGCCCTCGGGCGTCGGGCGGCACTGGAGCAAGCGCGACGGCGAAGTCGATGCGTTCGATGCCAAGGCCGACGCCTTGGCGGTGCTCATTGCGGCGGGTGCGCCGCCGCAGGCGCTGCAGATCGCGCCGGGCGGGCCATCGTGGTTTCATCCCGGCCGCAGCGGCACCATCCAGATCGGGCCGCAGAACATTTTGGGCTATTTCGGCGAGCTGCATCCGAGCGCGCTCGAGGCGCTCAAGGCCGACGGGCCGGCCGTTGCCTTCGAGGTGATCCTCGAGCGCATCCCCGAGCCAAAGGCCAAGGCGACGCGTGCCAAGCCGGCGCTGGATCTCTCGCCGTTCCAGCCGGTGCGGCGCGATTTCGCCTTCGTGGTCGAGCGCGGCGTCAAAGCCGCCGAGGTGGTGCGCGCAGCTGCAGCCGTCGATCGCAAGCTGGTTACGTCGGTGAACGTGTTCGACGTCTATGAGGGACCCGGCATCGAGACCGGCAAGAAATCCATCGCCATCGAAGTGACGCTGCAGCCGCGCGAGCGGACCATGACGGACGCCGAGATCGAGGCGCTCGCCGCGAAAATCGTCGCCGAAGTCGGCAAGCGCACCGGCGGCGTGCTGCGGGCGTGAGCTTACTGCATTAGCGTTAGGGTCAGCGTCCGCGCCTACGTGGGCGCCGCCGTGGCGGCCGCTTCTCTTCGGGTGCCGGTTCGCGCACGCCGGCCAGCCGGCGCAACGCTGCGGCGGCGGCGCGGTCGCCGGATTCCCAGGCGCCGCCGACCGTGCCCCACAGCGTGTCGTGCGCCGCCTCGCCCGCATACCAAACGCCATCATGGATCGGCTCGGCAAAGACCGCGCGCGCCGCCTGGCCACCCGGCGCTGCCGCCGACATGGCGCCGAGGAATCGCGCATCGGCATTCCACCGCGTGGCGCTGGCGCGGCCCACCGCCTTCTTGATCTCGGCGCCGTAAAGCTTGCTCAGCCAATCGGCGGCCAAATCGACCATGGCGGCCTCACCCTGCCCCGACAGCTCGCGTCCGAACGAGCCGGCTACGTCGATGAAGCATAATTGCGAGCCCGATACGTTGGCGAGGATGGCGGCGGTCTTGTTGTTCGACGATTTCTCGAACACCAGATCGTCGCTCTCGAGGCCAAGCGGATTGCCCGACAGTTCGAGCGCGATGCGGTCGTAGCTGCCGAGCGACAGACTATTGCACGCATCGATCACGCGCCGCGGCAGCTCCGGCGTGAAACGAATGTGGCCGGCGGCCATCACGTTGGTCGACACCGTCACGATCGCGGTGCGGCCGGTGATCGTGCCTTTCGGCGTCGTCACCGCAACGCCCCGGGTTACGTCGATCGCGCTTGCCGGCGTGCCGAGTTGCACCGTCAGGCCGCTCGCCAGGGAAGCCAGCAGCGCGCCAAATCCCTGGCGGCAGAACGCGTCGCCGCGCCGCTCCGGCGCGTGCGCGAAATCGACCGCGGAGATTTGCGCCAAATCCTTGCCGGACATGAACGGCCCGAGCACGAATTCCACCGTCTGCCGCCAGTCGCCGAGATCGCTCGGCAGCACCTGCGCGCACGACGGATCGCCTTTGCGCGCCGCGTCGGCGATCGCGCGGGTGGCGCGCACCTGCGCGGACAAAAAATCTTCGAGCTCGCCCTCGCGCGCGTAGCGCAGCCCGATGCGCACCTTCTGACTTTGCGGCGCCGGATATATTTCGAGGCCGGCCCGCGGCGCGAGCCTGGTGACCGCATTGGTGGCGGGAAAATGGATCCAATGCGCGCCGCGGTCGAACGGCACGCCGAAGCTGCGCGTGTCGGTGATGCAGCGGCCGCCGATGCGGTCCCCGGCTTCAATGATCACGTAGCGCCGGCCGGCGGCGGCGACACGGCGCGCCGCGGCGATGCCGGCAGCGCCGGCGCCGACGATGACGACGTCGAATTCGCCCG
>JASHXZ010000716.1 GCA_030043285.1 Xanthobacteraceae bacterium
GATCGACGCCATGGTGCTGGCGGTGCCCATCACCGCGCAGCTGCCGGTCGTGGTGGCAAGGTTGCCCTCGATATCGTCGATGTCGCGGGCGGAAATTTCCCCGGCGCGGTATTTGGCCCAGAAGCGCCGGCAATCGGTGCAGGCGCCGAGCCGTTCGCCGTGATGCGTCATCGGCAGCATCGGCCCGCCGATCAGCATGACGGCCGGCAGGTCGGCGGAGGTGGCGCCCATCAGCAGCGCCGGCACGGTCTTGTCGCAGGCGCCGATCAGCACCGCCGCGTCCATCGGCTGGGCGCGGATCATCTCCTCCACGTCCATCGCCATCAGGTTGCGGAACATCATGCTGGTCGGATGCAAAAAGACTTCGCCGAGCGACACGGTCGGGAAATCGAGCGGCAGGCCGCCGGCCGCGATGACGCCGCGCTTCACCGCGTCGACCAGTTCGGGAAAATGCCGGTGGCAATTGTTGAAGCCGCTCGCCGATTGCGCGATGCCGACGATCGGCCGTGCCAGCATGCCGGCCGAATAGCCCATGGATTTGGCAAACGATCGCCGCAGATAAAGCGAAAAGTCGGCGTCGCCATAATTGGTCAGCCCGCGCGCCAGGCCGTGTTTTTGTCGTTCTTGCGTGGTCAAGATAGCCTCTTCTGTCGAAAATCACGTACCCAGTTCGCAGTGCCGAAGCAAACATCGATGCAAAATTTGTTCCTGTAGTGCTTCCCTATCCGTCTCTCCGTAGCAGGCCCCGAAAGTCTTCGGGTGTGTTAATGGCGATACCCTGATAGGGCCCGACTACGAGCAGATCCTTATCACGCGTCACAATTCGATCAGCGTGACCCGCTACTGCACAGGCTATGATCATATCGTCGGTCGGATCCTGCACGACCCGGTCAGCGGTGAAACGTTACGGACGATCTCAGAAACTCGAAGGAGGCCTCGACAGAAAGAATGAGCACGCTCGTCGGTGTAGCGATAGCGCGCCTGTAGTCTCGCGCTGGTGAGAAGCTTGCGCCATGTCTCCGCGATGATTTCCGGTGAAAGCAAAAGGACGAAACATTCATCGGCTGCCAAAGAGAGGAGTTCATCCGACAGTCCGCCCGGTCGTAGAAAAGCGCTGATAAGCACGGTACTGTCGAACACGGCGCGCGTCATCGACGCTTGCGCCGTTCGTCTGTCTTATCGTTTGCGAGCATGTCCGCGATTTGCTGCTCCTCCTCCTCGGCAGGAGGTCGGGGGATCGAGCCGACGTATCGCACGCCGGACTGCGCCCGGCGCACATCGGCGAGGCCTGCACCGCGGCGCGCCGCGGGCGACCGCTTGAGCAGAATGCCGTCCTCCACTTCCTCGGCCTCAATGGCATCGTCCGCCGCGCTGGTAAGCACATTGCGGAGATCCTCCGGAAGGGTCACTTGATTACCGTGAACAGGTACCTTGGGCATATGAGTCTCGATCCCTTGTGGCGAACGACGCTTAAAGGTCCGTGGAATCCAAGTATACCACGGCAGCGCGTCTCGCCTACTCGATCGCATCCGGATCGCCGGCGAACTCCATCGGCGTGTAGAAGCCGCCGTGAAACTGCGCGGCGATCTCGTTTTCGTTCTTGCCTTGCGCCAGGATTTCGGCGGCGAATTGTTCGGAATCGTCCTGCGGCCGGTAGCCCAGGAACTTGGCGTTGGTGTTGTCCCAGCGGCTGCGCAGGTTGTTGGACACGCCGTAGACGACGACGAAATGATAGTGCGGGTGATCGATGCAGCGGCGCACGAGCTGCACCATGTCGCGGTGGCTGATCCAGGTGAGGAGCTGGCGCGCGTCGGTCGGCCGGTCCGGCGTGACGAAGCTGCCGATGCGCAGGCAGGCGATGCTCAGGCCGTATTTATCGGCATAGAGCCGGCCGAGCGCCTCGCCGAACACCTTCGACACGCCGTAACGCGTGTCGGGCCGCGGCACCACAGCGTTGTCGATGAAGCGTTCGCGGCGATGAAAGCCGATGGCGTGGTTGGAGCTGGCGAACACGATGCGCTTGACGCCGTTCCGCCGCGCCGCCTCGAACACGTTGTAGCAACCCTCGATGTTGAGCGGCAGCACCTTGTCCCATCCGGCCTCGGTGGATTGGCCGGCCAGATGCACGACGCAGTCGATGCCGGCGGTCGCCTTCTCCATCGCGGCGATGTCGCGGATGTCGCCGGCAATGACGTCTTCGCCGCTTGCCGCGGCGCCGAGCGGCGCCACGTCGAGCAGGCGGACCAGCGGATAGGAGCCGCGAAAACCCTCGCGCAACGCCTTGCCGATCTGGCCGGCCGCGCCGGTAATGAGAATGCGCGTCATCAAAAAACCTCCGCCGGCGTCGGCGGCATTGCCGAAACGGCGCTCGTAGGCGGATATAGGCCGCCGACAAGGGCCTCAGATAATATTGTATACAATCACGTGATTCATTTCCATGTCATCATCCGCGCATGCGGATGATCCAGTAATCACCATTGAGCGAAGTCGCAGGGTTTGCTATCCGGTTGTGGGTTGCAGAGCTACGAGGCGAGGCTGCACTATGGGTCTGCTGCGCAGAAAAGTGCCGGCGCATTTCGTTCCGATCAGTCCGGACAATGCCGCCAGCCAGGACTGGATCGTCGTGCTCGAGGCCGGCACCATCGTCGGCCCATCGCCGAGCAGGCTGCGCGTCGCGCAGGCGACCCAGGAACGCAAGATCGTCAGGAAATACAATATTTTCCTCAAAGCCCGGCATTTCCTGGTTGTCGAAGGGTTCAATCCGCGCACGCATGCGGTCTACTTCTGCCCGCAGCTCTACCGCTACGACGACGACAAGAAAGTGGTGCCGCTGCAGGGCGAGGAGATCGGCGCGCTGATCGCGCAGTCGGTCGCCGGCAGCGTCGCCGATCGCCGGCCGTGGTACGAACCCGCCGACCCGATGCCGGCCGAGCCGATCGTCGGCGCGCCGGCGAAGATGGATTTCGACACCGTCGTCGTCGACATGCCGGGCTCGCGCGGCGCCTTACGCTAGATGGCGCGGCCGACGGCGTGGGCGCTGCGATTTGATGCGTTTTTGAAGACGGCTGCGACGAGGATTTGTTCGCACAGGTTTGCAAGCCATGGCCATGACGATTTTGCTGATATTGGCGGCGCTGCTCGGCGCATGCGGCATCATCCTGGCCGCGGCCGGGGCCCATGCGGCGCCCGGCGCCGGCTTGGATAGCGCCGCCCACATGCTGCTGTTTCACGCCACCGCAATCATGGGCGGCGCCGCGCTCGCCCAAGCGGGCTTGGTCGCCCGCCCGCTCGCCTTGCTCGCCTTGGCGGCCTGGATCGTCGGCGCCGCGCTGTTCGCCGGCGACCTCGCGCTTCGCGCCTTTGCCGGCCACCGCCTGTTCGTCATGGCAGCGCCGACCGGCGGCATCATTCTGATCCTCGGCTGGCTCGCGCTCGCCGCCGCCGCAATCGGCGCCGCGCTGCGCGGCTGAAGTTTTCCCGACTCATTTCCTCACCCTGAGGCGCTCGGCGCGCAGCGCCGAGCCTCGAAGGGCGAGGCCACAGCGCACCGAAATCGGCTTGCCCGATTTCGGCATATTATTGTCCAGATCGGCTATAGCCGATCTGGATGCCTACATCCTTCGAGGCTCGCTTCGCTCGCACCTCAGGATGAGGGTCAACATAAAGTACAGTCGTTCTAATCAGGACACGTCGGCCATCAATCCACCTTCGCGCCGGAAAATTTGACGGCCGCGGCCCAGCGTTGCGTATCGGCGGCGACGAAAGCGTCCAGCTCGCGCGGGCTCATGATCATCGGCTCGGCGCCGAGTTCGCGAATGCGGTTCGCGATGGCGGGCTCGGCGAGGCTCGCGTTCGCCGCTTTGTTGAGGAGCGCCACCGTGTCTGCCGGCGTTGCCTTGGGCGCGCCGAGGCCCAACCACAGCGTCACCTCGTAGCCGGGCACGACAGCGGCCAGCGGCGGAATTCCCGGCAAGGCCGGCGACGGGTTCAAGCTGGTGACTGCGAGCGCCCGCAGGCGCCCGTCGCGAACAAAGCCGATCGAATCAGTTGCAGGGGCGAACATAAGCTGCGTGCGGCCCGCCACGAGGTCGGCCAGCGCCGCCGGATCACCGCGGTAAGGCACGTGCACCATCGACACGCCGGCCATCATCATCAACAGCTCGCCCGCCAGATGCTGAGCCGTGCCGTTGCCGGCGGATGCCATATTGACCTTGCCGGGATTGGCCTTGGCATAGCTGATGAACTCCGCGACGCTTTTGGCCGCGAACGCAGGATTCGTCACCATCACCAGCGGGCTTTGCATGATGCCGGCCACCATGGCGATGTCGCGGATGAAATCGAACGGCAGCTTCTTGTAGAGCGTCGCATGGATCGCATTCCTCGGGCCCGCCAGCATCAGCGTGCCGCCGTCGGGCCGCGCCTCGACCACGGCTTCGGTGGCGAGATTGCCGCCGGCGCCCGGGCGGTTGTCGACGACGACCAGTTGACCCAGCCTTTGCTGCAGCGACGGCGCGATCAGCCGTAGCGCAATATCGCCCACGCCCCCCGGCGCGAAACCCAGCACGATATGCACCGGCCGCGGAGCAATCGGCTCCGCTCTTGTAAGACGCGAAACGAGCGGCCATGCCGCGGCGCCGATCCCGAGCGACAGAACTTCGCGGCGAAGGAGATTCATACCGGCCGCTCTTATCGCCGACTCATTTCCTCACCCTGAGGTGCTCGCGCGAAGCGCGAGCCTCGAAGGGTGCAGGCCGCGGCGCCTCGGCCTACATCCTTCGAGGCTCGCTTCGCTCGCACCTCAGGATGAGGGTTAAGGTTGAGTCCGCTTGGTATTATGATGCGATCATGGTTATGACGCGGAGCGGCACCCTTGCCGCCGTTGCGGAGGGCGTGACGTTGCATATGCCGGATTAGCAATTTGGCCGACGGCGACGGGTCGCTGCTATAGACGAAGGCGATCGATGTCTGGGGCACCGGATTCGCCGCGATGTTGCGGAAGACGACATCGGCGCCATCCATTGTTTTCATAAGCTCCGGCACGACCGCGATGCCGTAGCCGAGCGCGACGTATCCCAACACCGCGATGAAATCTCCGTCGCGCTTGACCACGCGCGGTGTGAATTTGCCGATGCGGGCGATGGCTTCGGTAAGGCCCGAGAACCCTATGTCAAGCTCGGGTGTGGTTTTGACGAACGTTTCGCGCGCGAGCATCGCGGGGCTGATGTCCTTGTGCCGGGCGAGGGGATGCTCGCGCGGCAATGCCAACACCAGGGGCTGGCGATAGATTTCGAAGCCGCGGACGCCCGACGGATACTTGTGCGGCGGTCGCGCGAAACCGGCATCCAGTTCCTTGCGCGCGATTTCGGAGATTTGCGCCATCGGCACCAGATTGCGGATCGTGATGTCGATCGCCGGATGGGTTTGGCGGAACGTGTCGATCCAGCGTCGCAGCAAGCCCGCACTAAACAGCGGGGCTACAAAGCCAAGTTCAAGGCGGCCCAACTCGCCGCGTCCGGCCTGCCGGGCGATCGCCGCCGCCTCTTCGGCTTGGCGCAGCACTTCACGTGCGCCGGGTAAAAAGCGCTGGCCCGCCTCGGTGACGACGACTTTGGTGTTACCTTTTCGCCTCAGCAGCTTCACGCCGAGCTGGCTCTCCAGTTTCTGGATCTGATGCGTGAGCGTCGGCGGCGTGATGCCGAGCCGCTCGGCGGCGCGGGTGAAATGCTGCTCCTCGGCGACCGCCACGAAATAGCGAAACAACCGGTTCTCGATGTGGTTCATTTGTTAGACGCCATTGAAAGAAGATGCACTGCACCTTTAGTGACCGAAAGCGCCTACGATCTTAGATTATGTTCTCTAATTCTACAATCGAAAGCGTGAATTATACAAACAAAAAATTGTGAGGTTTGATCGGCGACGTCATTGCGGGGAGCGAAGCGACGAAGCAATCCAGCACGGCGGCGCCGTACTGGATCGCTTCGCTTCCGCCTGCGCGCTTCGGCGGACTCGTACCCTTCGAAGCTCGCATCGCGAGCGTAGGAGGGTCGCTCGCAATGACGATTCGGCATCGCCCGCTTCGTGAAATCAGAGGTCTAAAAAACCATATCCTATTGATCCTGCTTGAGCCGAAGCCGTACGCAGATCAACGAAATAAGCTCATCGAAATTTATCAAAGCCACCGATGCAAAGAATACCTTTGGTCTTTGCTCAAGAACGCCTCAGGCTACGAGCGATATGACACCAGACGGCGATCAGATCGCTCATCTCCCGCCGAGCGAACAACCGTTGTGGCAGGGGCGCTATGGCGGGAGAAAATCGAGTTGATGACCGCATAGCGCATAGCCCGATGAGCGTAGCCATATGCGGGAGCTGCCTGGCACTCTGGTCCCGCATATCGCTTCGCTCATGCGGGCTACGTGCCGCACAATTTCGGACGCCCAGAGTGATTCTCAGGCCAAGCGATTGTTTCTGTTAAAAGATTTCGCCCAATCGCAACAAATAGTGCGCGAAGGCAGTCGTGAGGCAGCATCGGTCGACGTAAAAAACGCAGCAGAATCAAGGCCCAGTCGTTTCGCGATTGACAAGCTTGCGCCGCGAACTAAAAGCCGACGCCGCTTTGCTCATCAAGGGCGTCAACCGGTGGCGTATCGATTGATGGAGCAAGGCGCGGTGCCTGCGTGCGATTTCGCAGATCGCATGTGGGCGGTTCGGAAACTCGCCCGGCCGGCCCCGACGCCGGTCTGCCAGGGAGCCTGGCTGCCCGGGCGGCGGACGGGACAAAAGCCCGTCGGCGCTGCCATGAAGCGCGGGACCGGA
>JASHXZ010000717.1 GCA_030043285.1 Xanthobacteraceae bacterium
CGCATATCGACAGCCGCTTGCTCGGCGGCGGCACCGATCTGGTCGTCAACATCCGTCGTGGCATCGTCGCGCCGCCGGTGCTGATCGACGTCAACGGCGTGCCCGAACTGCGCGCCATCAAGGCTGACGGGAGCGCGCTCGAAATCGGCGCCGCGGTCACGCTCGCCGAACTCGCCGCACATGCCGAGGTGGTGCGCCACTACCCGGCGGTCGCGCAGGCGGCCGGCCATATCGCCGGCCCGACCCATCGCAACATGGGCACGGTCGGAGGCAATCTGTGCCTCGACACCCGCTGCATCTACTACAATCAAAGCGAATGGTGGCGTGACGCCAATCAGCATTGCCTGAAAACCACCGGCACGATCTGCCACGTGGCGCCGAAGAGCCGCGGCGTCTGTTTCGCCACGTTCTCCGGCGACCTCGCACCGGCGCTGCTCGTGTTCGATGCCGAGATCGATATCGCCGGCCCCTCAGGTCGGCGCACGTTGCGGCTCGCCGACCTTTATATTGGCTACGCCCGCCAAGACGAGCCGGTGACGCAGACGCGCGGCGACGGCAAATTTTTTCTGGCGTTGCGACCGGGCGAGTTCGTCACCGCGGTGCGCGCAAAAAATACGCCGGGCTTGCGCTCGGCTTACGACAAGATCCGCATCCGCCGCTCGATCGAATATCCGGTCACTGGCGTTGCCGTGGCGCTGCGCCGCGATGGTGACACGCTGGCCGATCTGCGCGTCGCCTTCACCGGCACCAATCCGCGCCCGGTCCGCCTTGCCGACACCGCCGCGCTATGCGGCGGCCCGCTCGATGGCCGCGTGTTCGCCGGCCTCGACGCGCTCGCGCGCGATCAGATCATGGCGATGAAAACGACGTTCACGCCCGGTCACTACCGCCGCCGCGTCGCCGGCGTGCTGGCGCGCCGCCTGGTGCAGCGGGTGTTTGAGGCCCCAGATTCGACGACTACTCCGCCACGCTGATGTAAATCTGTCCCTCGCGCACGGCGACTTTTACCGGCGTCAAGCGCAGCGCCGGATCGCCGGGATGGCAGCCGGTGGCGAGGTCGAATTCGTAGCCGTGCCATGGGCAGACGATGTGGCGCGCCTTGCCGAAGCGCAGCCCGGCGCTTTTCTGGTCGGGCGTGATCACTTCCTCGACCTTGTTGAAGATCTTGCCCTGACATACCGGGCCGCCGGCATGCGGGCAGAGGTTCTCGTAGGCCAAGACCTTGCTGCCGGTGCGGAAGATGCCGACTTCGAGCTCCTCGAGCGCGAACACCCGATAATCGCCGTCCGGGATGTCGTTCAGCTTGGCGATTGCGACTTCGTTCATCGGGCTACGTCCTTTGCTAGTGAACTTTGCTGATCACTCGATGCCCGGCGGGCGATGGAACCAGATCGCCACGTCGAACATGTTGAGGTCGGCGGCGCGGATGAGGCCGCAGGCGGTGACGACCGACTCGGTCGCCGTCACCGCGCCTTCGACGAACGGCGCCACGTCGTGGCCGCGGCGCTCCACTTTGGCGGCGTAGACTTTCACGGCCGCGGTGAGCACCTGCTGCAACGTGCCGTCCGAGATCGCGTCGGGCTCGCCGCGCTCGAGCGCGTCGCGGGCGGCCGCGCAGAAATCGGCCGGCGGTACGACCGCGCGCGCCGACGCGCGGCGTGACTTGGCGTCACGCTTTTGGTCGCCGGGCTTTTTGGCGGCTTTACGCTGCAGCACCTTGGCCATTCCGACGTCAGGCCGTGACCGGCTCGCGCACCGCCGGCGCTTTCTTGGCTCTAGCCCCGATCATCTTGTGCTTGGGCACTTCCAGATTGAACAGCCGCGCCGCATTGAGACCCAGAATGTTGCGCTTGGCCTGTTCATTGAGGAACGGCAGCGATGTGATCGAACTCGGCAGATCGAAATCCCAGTGCGGCCAGTCGGACGCGAACAGAAGCTGCGTGTCGGCGTGGATCGCCTTGAAGGTCGCCTCGGTCAGATCGAGGTTCGAACGCTCCAGCGGCTGGCTCGAATAAAACATCTCGGCCATGTATTCGCTTGGCCGACGCTTGAGCAGCGGCGCCTCCGACGACCGCATCATGTATTCGGAATCGAGCCGCTGCATCAGGAACGGAACCCAGGCGAGCCCGCTCTCGATCCATATCAGCTTCAGCTTCGGAAAACGCTCCGGCAGCCCGTTGATGATCCAGTTCGTCATGTGGATGATGTTGTAATAGACGAACGAGATCGCGTGCATGGAGATGAAGCGGTTGCACTGCTGCATCGACTGGTCGCCCCAGTGGAAGCCGGAATGGAATGCCAGCGGTTTTCCGGTCGACTGGATCGCCGCGTATAGCGGCATGTAGCTGTCGTGATTGACGGCGCGGAACCGCGTCGAGGTCACCGAAAAACCGATGACGCTCGGATTGTCGGCGTAGGTCTCGACCGCATTGAGCGACTCTTCCGGATGATTGAACGGCAGGTACAGCATCGCCTTGATGCGCGGATCCTGCGGCAGGATTTCCTCAGTCAGCCATTTGTTGAAGGCGTGGCCGACTACTACTTCGGTCTCGACCTGCGGATGCATGCCGAGCACCAGCATCGGAGTCGGGAACACCACCATGTAGTCGATGCCCATGGAATCCATGGCGCGGCGCACCAGCGTTACCTGGGCATGGGTGCGGCCGCCCGGCACCGCTTCGCCGAGCCGCTGCTGATGCGGAATGCGGCCGAACACGTCCTGCTGCAGCATGCCGGGCGTCGAATTCAAAAGTCCGGGCGCCGGGCCGCGGCCCTTGAAGGCGCGCGCCATCTGCCGGTAGACGTCGCTTTCCATGCGGTCGATGACTTCGGGCCAGAACGCCGTCTCGGTGACGTGCGCGTCGACGTCGACGATGAAATAATCGCTCTGCCGCGCCTCCTTGGCAGCGTGGGCGAGGATGTCGCGCGTGTCGGTCTGATTGTCGATCTTCGGCAGCTCGGCGACGCGCGGACTTTTGTTGGCATTCTTGCCGTGGCCGTTCTTGCCATTCCTTCCGTTCGACCCATTGCGTAGCGGGCGCGGCGTTTTGGTCAGCATCGACTTCCTCCGGGCGGGCGACGGTTGCGCGGGCGGCAACCTGGAGCGTGCCGAAATCTTATCAGCATTGCTAGAAGATGCCCATGGCTGAACGGCCGCTTTGCCGAAGCCGAGCCTTGCTTCGGCGACTGACCGGCCATGCGTCGCGGGCGCAGCGATTGATTTTTCCGCCGTCTCGCACATTGTGCCCTGCGCGGTCGCGACAACGGAGCGGAGGGCCGACAATGAGCTACCAGGATGTGCTGTACGAGGTCGAGGACAAGGTCGCGACCATCACGCTCAATCGCCCGGAACGCATGAACGCGCTGTCGCTCAATCTCGAGGCCGAGCTGCACCGCGCGCTCGATGAGGCTGATGCCGACCGCAAGGTCCGCGCCATCATTCTCACTGGCAGCGGCGCGGCGTTCTCCGCCGGCTACGACCAGGCGGCGGCGCCGGCGTCGGGCGTGCGGCACACCGACCCGCAGGGCAAGTCGCACGCCGAATACATCGAGCACTGGCAGCGCCACGACGGCGGCCGCATCAACAACTGGACCCATATGTGGAGCCTCGGCAAGCCGGTGATCGCGGCCGTCAATGGCTGGGCCATGGGCGGCGGCTTCTGGTACCAGCTCGCCGCCGACATCACGATCGCCTCCGACAAGGCGGTATTCGCCCAGCCCGAGGTCCGCCACATCTCCAACACGACGTATCTGTTCACGGCACTGTGCGGCTGGAAGGCCGCCAACCGCTGGGCGCTCACCGGCGACCATTTCGACGCCCAGGAGGCGCTTCGCATCGGCATGGTCAACGAGGTGGTGCCGCACGACGAACTGATGCCGCGGGCCCGCGCCCTGGCTAACCGCATCGCGCTGGTGCCGGAGCCATCGGTCCGGCTCAACAAGGCGATCGCCATGCAGGGCATGCAGGCGGCGGGCGTCCACAGCGCACTGCTGCTCGAAGGCGCGCTCAGCGCGCTCGCGCACTCGTCGCACAACGAAGAGCGCGAGCGATTGTTCGAGGCACAACGCAAGGATGGGCTCAAAGCCTATCTTGCGTTGCGCGACGGTCCGTTCCAACCCGAGCCGATGGGCCCACGTTCCAAGCCGCGTGCCGCCAAGGCGCGCGAATGACGCAGCGGATGCGGTGGATCATGCGCATCCAATTCGCTATGCGATCGGTCGGCGCGGCGGCGAGATGTAAAGCGTGAAAGGCGTTTCGATGCGATCGATCGTTGCGGCGTTGCTGGCGTTGCTGCTCGCGCATGCCGCCGCTCAAGCCGACGAGGTTTGGCCGCAGCGGCCCGTCACCATCGTGGTGCCTTTCCAGGCCGGCGGCTCGGCGGACTTTTTGGCGCGTCTCGTGCAGCAGCACCTGCAGGCCAATCTGGGCAAGCCGTTCGTGGTGGAGAACCGCTCCGGTGCCGGCGGAAGCATCGGCACTGCGTACGCCGCCAAGGCGCCGGCCGATGGCTACACGCTCCTGCTCGGCACGCTGAGCGGCAACGTGCTCAACCAGTTTGTCTACGGCAAGCTGCCCTACGATCCCGAGCACGATTTTGCGCCGATTTCGCTGCTCGTGCACCTGCCGAACTTGCTGGTCGTCAGCAACAGGTTGCCGGTCAAATCGGTGGCGGAGTTGATTGCCTACATGAAGGCGCATGACGGCAAGCTCAATTACGGCTCGTCCGGGATCGGCACCTCGTCGCAGCTCTCCGTGGTGATGTTCGATGAGGCGATCGGCACCCACACGACGCACGTGCCGTTCCGCAGCACCACCGATGAGCTGACCGCCATGGTGAGCGGCAATGTCGATTTCGCCATCGACAGCATGACGACGCTGTGGCCGCCAGCGCAGTCGGGCCTCATTCGCGCGCTCGCGGTTACCAGTGCCGAGCGGCTTCCCAGCGCGCCGAACCTGCCGACCGTGGGCGAGACGCTGAAGGGATTTTCCGTCACCGGCTGGCAAGGCCTGTTCGCCCCGACTGGAACGCCGCGGCCGATCGTTGACAAGATCGCAGCCGAGGTGAAGCGCATTCTCGATACGCCGGACGTGGCGGCGGCGCTCCGAAAAGTCGGCGGCGAACCGGCGCCGATGAGCCCCGACGCTTTCGCGGCGTTCATCGCTTCCGAACGGCCGAAATGGCAGGCGGTAGTGCGCGCCTCCGGCGTCCACATCGATTGATCGCTTTGGAAACAGCTGCCGACGTGAAAACTAATCATGCCATCGGCCAACGCGTGCTGCGGCTCGAAGACGGGCCGCTCCTGCGCGGCCACGGGCGCTTTGTCGACGACCTGAAATTTGCCGGCATGCTCGAGGCCGCGTTCGTGCGCAGCCCGCACGCTCATGCCGGCGTTCGCGGCATCGACACTGCCGCGGCGCGCCGGCTACCGGGTGTGCACGCGATCTTCAGCGCCGCCGATCTCGCGCCGCTGCTCACCGCCGAGCGCCTGCCGCTGCAATTTCGCACCGATCAGCTGCCGATCGACGTCGCGCCCTTTGTCCTGGCCAAAGACGAAGTCGCTTTCGTCGGCGAAGCCGTTGCGGTCGTCATCGCCCACACTCGCGCCATTGCGGAGGACGCCGCTGCGTTGGTCGAGGTCGATTATGAACCGCTGCCGGCGATCTCCGATTGCCGTGCGGCGCTACAGCCCGGTGCGGCGCTCGCCCATCGCGGCAAGGCGAGCAACCTGCTGATTGAATTCTGCCAGGCTTACGGCGACGTCGCCGCCGCGTTTGCGCGCGCGCCACACCGCGCTTCGGTGCGTCTGAAACAGCATCGCGGCGGCGCGCACTCGATGGAAGGCCGCGGCGCGGTTGTGGTTTACGATCCCAACGAGGAGCGGCTCACACTGTGGACGTCGACGCAGCTTGCTCATGAGGTGCGCGCGTTTTTGATGCGGCTCCTCCAGCTCGACGAAAACCGGCTGCGCGTCGTAGCACCGGACGTCGGCGGCGGGTTCGGCGCCAAGTTCGTCATGTATCCGGAAGAAGTCGTGCTGTGCGCCGCGAGCCTCAAGCTGCACCGCCCGATCAAATGGATCGAAGACCGCCGCGAGCATTTTTGCGCCGCGGTGCAAGAACGCGATCAGTACTGGGACCTTGAGGTCGCCTTCGATGCGAACGCGCAAGTACTCGGCGTGCGCGGCGAACTCATTCACGACCAGGGCGCCTACACGCCGCAGGGCCTCAACCTGCCCTACAACGCCTCGACCGGTGTGCCCGGTCCCTACGTGTTGCCGGCGTACGAACTGCGCGTGCGGGTCGTCGAAACCAACAAGGTTGCCACCATGCCGGTGCGCGGCGCCGGCTATCCGGAGGCTGCCTTCGCGATGGAGCGCGTGCTCGATGCGGTGGCGCGCGCGCTCAAGCTCGATCGCGCCGAGGTGCGGCGCCGCAACCTCGTACCGGCTGAGAAGATGCCGTACGTGACGCCGCTGAAGACGCGCGCCGGCTCGCCGGTCGCCTACGACAGCGGCGATTTTCCACGCTGCCTCGCCATGGCGCTCGACGCGATCGACTACGCCGGCTTTGCCGAGCGCCGCGACCGCGCGCAAAACAATGGCCGGCACATCGGCATCGGCATCGGCGCCGGCGTCAAGGGCACCGGCCGCGGACCGTTCGAATCCGGTATCGTGCGCATCGGCCGCTCCGGCCGCATCTCGGTCTATACCGGCGCCATGCCGATGGGTCAGGGCATCAGGACGGCGCTCGCGCAAATATGCGCTGAGCAGTTCGCCGTGCCGACCGACAACGTCACCGTGGTCGCGGGCGATACCGCGGTCATCCCGTACGGCCAGGGCGGC
>JASHXZ010000718.1 GCA_030043285.1 Xanthobacteraceae bacterium
CACCGGCAAAAAAGCCGAGCCCGGCCCCGGCCCCTGCGCCGCAGCCAGCACAAGCGGCGCCGCCGACGCAGCAAAACGGCCCGCAGCCCGACCTCGCCTTCGGCGCGTTCCAGCGCGGCTACTATCTCACCGCCTTTTCGCTCGCCACCCAGCGCGCCACCGCCAAAAACGATGCGAAATCGATGACGCTGCTTGGCGAGCTCTACGCCAACGGGCTCGGCGTGCCGCAGGACGACCAGAAGGCCGCATCCTGGTACCGGCTCGCCGCCGCGCGCGGCGACCCCAACGCCATGTTCGCGCTGGCGATGTTCGACCTGCAAGGCCGCGCCGGCCCGCGCAACCGGCCGGAAAGCGCCAAGTGGCTCGCCGCCGCAGCCAAGCTCGGCCACCCGATCGCCGCCTACGATCTCGCCTTGCTTTACATCGAGGGCGAACTGTTTCCGCGCGATTTTTCGCGCGCCGCCCAGTTGTTGCGGCAAGCGGCCGACGCCGGCAATCCGCAGGCCCAATACGCACTCGGCACGCTCTACAAGGACGGCCGCGGTGTGCCGCGCGACATGAAGGAGGCGGTGCACCTGTTCGCGCTTGCAGCCCTCGGCGACCAGACCGACGCCGAGGTCGAGTACGGCATCGCGCTGTTCAACGGCGACGGCGTCGAACGCAATCAGGAACTCGCCGCCGAACTGTTCCGCAAGGCCGCGACCAAAGGCAATCCGATCGCGCAGGACCGCCTCGCGCTCATCCTCTCCAAGGGCGTCGGCGCCAAGGCCGATCCGATCGAGGCAGCGAAATGGCATCTGATCGCCAAGGCCGCCGGCGACACCGATATCGATCTCGACGTTTTTGTCAGCAAGCTTGACGCCAGCGCCCGCGCCACCGCCGAAAAACGCGCCCAGCCGTGGATCGCCTTCATCAATCAGGCGATCGCCGCGAGGACCGCGGCGCAGCAACACCAGCAGCAAGCGCCCCTCCCCGCGCCCGCGGCGGCACCGGCCGAGGCGAAGAAATAATTTCTTGTCCTTCCCTGCGAAGGGAGAAGGGTGACAGTTCCAATCAGGCGACCCGGCGGTATCCGTACACGAACGCGGCAATGGACGTCCCGAGCACGCCAAGGACAAAACCGGCAGAAAACACATTGAGGCTGTGCAGACGATGCATTCCTGCTTGCCATGCTACGGCGTTGAGTATGGCAAGAACGATCACGACGCCAATGCCGTAAGCGGTAAGCGTGCGCATTTGACCATCCCTCTTTGCGGTCGCCCCGCGCTACACGTTCCGATCATAGATGTATTTTCAAAGGCAAGCGCGACGGCGTAGACACTTCGCCTGCATTGAGGAAGTTTCGTGTCGGGTGAGCGTGGCGTGGAACGAACGCCGGAGGTTTGCCATGCGCGGATGGTCACTCACGTCGTCGATTGCAGCAATCGCCGCGCTCTGTCTCGCCGCTTTGGCGGGACCAGCGTCGGCACAGGATGAGCAGGGCGCGCCGGGCCGGTTCGACTTTTATGTGCTGTCGCTGTCATGGTCGCCGTCGTTCTGCGCCGACGCGGCGGAACGCCATGCCGGCCGCTCGGCCGGCGCGCAATGCGGCGCCCGCCCCTACGCGTTCGTGGTTCACGGGCTGTGGCCGCAATATGAAAAAGGCTTTCCCCAGTACTGCCAGGTGCCGGCGCCAAGGATCGATCATCGCCTTGTGTCGTCGATCATGGATCTGATGCCGGCGCCGCACCTCATTTTCAACGAGTGGGACAAACACGGCACCTGTTCGGGGCTCTCGGCCGCGGCCTATTTCGACACCATCCGCAAGGCCCGCGCCGCGGTCAAAATTCCACCGCAGTATGGCGACCTGACGCAGCCGCTGAGCGTGACACCGAACGCCGTGGCCGACGCCTTCGTCAAAGCCAATCCCGGGCTCACGCCCAACGGCATCGCGGTCGAGTGCTCGCGAAGGCGATTGAGCGAGGTTCGTCTGTGCCTGTCCAAACAATTGCAGTTTCGCGACTGCCCGAACGTCGCCCGGCGCGCATGCCGAAGCAATCAGCTGACCATGCCGCCGCTGCGCGGCGGTTAGCGCCCCGCTCCCTCACATCATCCGAGAGAGTTCCGCCGCAGTGGGGAGCCGGCCGTCAGGGGTCATTTTGTCGACGAGGCCCGGCAGCACCTGCGATAGCTGCCGGGTCAATTCGTCCTCCGAGAGCCCCGACCGCTGCGCAAGATTCTTTATCACATCCGGCCCGAGCGCCGGTCCGAGCTTATTTGGCGGCACCGCCTGATTTTGGCCGCTGCCGACCCAGGAATCGGCCGCATTGCCCAAACCACCCTGCTGCAGCTTGTTCAAAAGTCCGCCCAAGCCGGCGAGCAGGCCGCCGGCGCCTTCGTTGGAGCCTGCTTGTGGCGCGTTGGATCCTGCTTGCGGCGCCGTATTCGCAGGTTGCTGCGCGCCGCCGCCGCGAAACAGAACACCAGAGGCCAAGAGCGCCCCGAGGGCGATCATCAGCGGCTTGCCGATGTTTCCTCCGGGCGCGGACGAGCGGATCATATCTTCCAGGCCTGACATTATCGTCTCCCTAGGCTTGACGTTGACGGATAGTTTTTGGCGACTCAGGCGCGGCGTTGGCCCGCTATCGCGTTGTAGATCAGCAACAGCACGATCGATCCGATGATGGCGACGATCAGGCTGTAGAGGTTCAGGCCGGTTACGCCGTGCGCGCCAAACAGACTGAACAGAAATCCACCGATGAGAGCGCCGACTATTCCGATCGCCATATTGAGCCAGAAGCCCTGGCCACGCTTATCCACGATCTTGCCACCGATGAAGCCAGCTATCAGAC
>JASHXZ010000719.1 GCA_030043285.1 Xanthobacteraceae bacterium
CGTCGTTGCGTACCGACGCGGCGTCGCGCTCGAGCGGATCGCCCCAGCCGCCGCCGCCGCCGGTGCGCACGATCACCTCGGCGTCGACCGGCACCGGATAGTGCGGCGCCTCCATGGAGCGGAAGTCGTTCTCGCCCGGCAGCCGCAGCAGAAAGTCGCCGTGGCTGCCCGGCGTGCCGCCCCACAGGCCCCAGGGCGGACACTGCTCGCGCCGCGGATGATCGAAATTCCAGCGGCCGTCGACCAGATTGCGCACGCAGGTGTCGAGCCCGAGCCCGCCGCGATGCTTGCCGGCGCCGCCCGAATCGGTACGCAGCGCACGGCGCTCGATGACGACCGGGCATTTCAGCTCGATGCCTTCGATCGAGGCGTTGCGCACGTCGCCCTGGCAGACCGACACCGTCGCCGATTCGCCGTCCTCGGTGGGCCGGCCGCCCCAGCCGCCGCCCTCGATGCTCTGCACGACGAAACGGCGCTTGGTCTTCGGGTGCACGCCGAAGAACACGATCGAGCCGCCAAGCAGACCATGATGCCCGGCGGGCACGCGGTCGGTCATGGCCGGACCAAGCGCCTTGATGATGGTGTCGACCACGGTCGGCACGATCACGCTCCAGCCGGCCATCGGTGCCGGATAGCGCGCCATCATCACGTTGCCCTCCGGAATGATCACCTGCAGCGCGCGGAACGAACCCTCGTTGACCGGTTCGAGCGGGCCGGTGAGCGCCTTGTAGGCGACGCGCGCCGCCGCATAGGTGCGCGAGTTGATTCCGGCCTTGCGCTCGCCCGAACAGGCGGACAGGTCGATGATCATGCTGCCGCGGTCGACCGTCACCTTGGCGCCGATCGGCACGCGCTCGTCGCGCTTGACGCCGTCATGGTCGATGAAAGACGTGGCCTCGTAGACGCCGTCCTTGAGCTTCTCCACCACGTTGCGGCATTTGCGCTCGGTCTCGGCGAAGATTTGCGCGATCGCATCGAGCACGATGTCGCGGCCGTATTTGTCGAACAGCTCGGTCATGCGGCGCAGCGCCAGCCGACACGCCGCCATCTGCGATTTCATGTCGCCGAGCGATGATTCCGGAAAGCGGATGTTGTCCTTGAGCACGCGATAGAGCGTCTCGTTGAGCTTGCCGGCCTCATAGATTTTCAACTGGTCGAGCTGCAAGCCCTCGAGCCAGGGATCGGCGACGCTCGGTCCGGCGCCGAAGCCGGTCGACATGCCGCCGACGTCGATCCAATGCGCGCGCACCATGGCGAACAGCAACAGCTCGCCCTTGTAGAAGTACGGCATGTAGATGACGATGTTGTTGAGGTGCTGGCCGGCGACCGCCTGGTGATTGGTGATGATCACGTCGTCTTCGGCAAAGCCCTTGGCACCGTAGCGCGCCATGCCGTCGGTGATGATGACGCCGAGATCGGCGACGAAATGCGACACCCCGCCGACGTTCTGCGAGATCAGTTCGCCCTTGGTGTTGACCAGCGAGGTGCAGAAATCGCGCACCTCGTAGATCATCATGTTGTAGGAGGTGCGCTGCAGGTCGGCGGCCATCTCGTTGGCGATCGCCGGCAGCGCGTTGCGAATGACTTCGAGCGTCACCGCGTCGAGTTTTTTGGCTTTTTGGTTATTGGCTCTCTGCTTATTGGCTTTCTGCTTGGGCCGCTTGATCGGTTTGGCCATCACGCGCCTCCGACGTCGATGACGAGTTCGCCCGAGGGCGCCACAGCGCAGCGGTCCGCGGCGAACAGCACCGTCGTGGTGCCGTGCTCTTCGATCAGCGCCGGACCCTTGATGCGCGTGCCGGCGCCGAGCGCGGCGCGCTGGTAGATCGGGCAGAGCGCGGGCTTGCGTGCATCGTCGAGATACACCTCGCGGCGCCCGGCCGGCTTCGCGCTCTTACGCGCGGCGAGCTTGGGAAAGCGCAGCTTCGGCCGCTTGCCGATCGCGGCGAGGCGAATATTCACCATCTCCACCGGCTCGTCGGGCGAATGGTGGGCGTAGCGCTGCTCGTAGAGCGCATCGAACGCGGCGCGGATCTTGCGCCGGTCAGCCTTGGCGATGGCGTCGCGCGACACCGGCACCGGCAGGGTGAATTCCTGGCCGACATAGCGCAGGTCGAGCGCGATCTGCCACTCGCCGCGCTCGGCATGACGCAGCGCCTTCTTGGCTTCTGTCGCCATTTCGTCGTGCACGGCAGTGAGCGCCTTGAAGTCGAGGCTCGCGAGGTCGCAGTAGAAGGTGCGGATGAAATCGTGCCGTTCGTCGGCGAGCAGCATGCCGAGCGCCGAAAAGTGCGACGGAAACAGCGGCACGATGACTTTCGGAATATGCAGATCGCGGGCAATGGCGCAGATGTGCAGCGGCCCGGCGCCGCCGGAGGCGACCAGCGCAAAATCGCGCGGGTCGTAGCCCTTCTCGACCGACACTTCGCGCACCGCCAGCGCCATTTTTGCAATCGCGATCTCAAGGATCGCCTGCGATGCGCTGATGGCATCGAGGCCTAAGGGTTTGGCGATTTTTTGCGCGATGCCGGCGCGGGCGCCGTCGGCATCGAGCACAAGCTCACCGCCGAGAAAATTGCGCGGATCGAGCCGGCCGAGCGCGACGTTGGCATCGGTGATGGTCGGCTCGGTGCCGCCGCCGCGATAGCAGATCGGGCCGGGATCGGCGCCGGCGCTGTGCGGCCCGACTTTGAGCGCGCCGACATCATCGGTCCAGGCGATGCTGCCGCCGCCGGCGCCGACCTCGACCACGTCGATCATCGGCAGCATCACCGGATGACCGCTGGCGTAGCCGCCGACGTAATAGCCGGGCGCCAAGGTCGGCTCGCCGTCGCGCACCAAACTGGTCTTCGCCGTGGTGCCGCCCATGTCGAACGAGATGACATTGCCGAAGCCGAGCTTTTCGCCGACCCGTGCCGAAGCGATGATGCCGCCGACCGGTCCGGATTCCATCATCGCCACCGGCCGCGCGGTCGCCACTTCGGGCGTCATCACGCCGCCGTTCGAGCGCATGATCGACAGCTCGCCGGCAAAACCGGCGGCGGCGAGCCGCGATGTCAGGCTCTTCACATAGCCGCCGACGCGCGGGCCGATATAGGCGTTGACCACCGTGGTGGAGAGCCGCTCGAACTCGCGATATTCGCGCAAGATGTCGTGCGACAGCGACAGATAAGCGCGCGGCAGCGCTTCGCTCGCCATGGCGCCGACGATGCGCTCGTGGGTCGGATCGACGTAGGAGTGCAGCAGGCACACCGCGATCGCTTCGACGCCCTCTGCGGCGAGCGTGCGGCACGCTTCGGCGACGCTCGCCTTGTTCAGCGGGCGGAAAATCTCTCCCGCGGCGGTCAGCCGCTCCTCGACCTCGCAGCTCAGATGCCGCGGCACCAGCGGGCGATGGCGGTGGAAGAACAGATTGTAGGCCTCGGGCCGGTTGCCGCGGCCGATGATGTAGACGTCGCGGGTGCCGCTGGTGACGATGAGCCCGGTCTTGGCGCCGGTGCGCTCGATCAACGTGTTGATGGCGATGGTCGAGCCATGGATCAGTTCGTCGATCGCCGCGGCGTCAAGCCCGCTCTTGCGGATGCAGTCGAGCACGCCCTGGGTCAGCTCGCGCGGCGTGGTCAGGCTTTTCGCCTCGACGAAGCGGCCGGCCTTGGCGTCGAAACCGACGAGGTCCGTAAACGTGCCGCCGATATCGATGGCAACGACAATCATCGCCGCGCCTTTTTGGGGCGCGGCGGCGAAAAACCTGCGAGTTCGGGGAGGTACGCCGTCACGGCGCCGCACACTATAAGTTTTCGCGGAGAACACAATGTCTTGTAGGATGAGTTGAG
>JASHXZ010000720.1 GCA_030043285.1 Xanthobacteraceae bacterium
GACTTCCTTTCGGCGCCCATCATCACCTTGTCCTTGGCGTCCTCGAACTCGACCTGGGTGACCATGCGCTTGTTGCGCCGCGCCGCCATCAAGGCCGCTTCGTTGACGAGATTCATCAGATCGGCGCCGGAGAAGCCGGGCGTGCCGCGTGCGATCGTCTTCAGGTTCACGTCGGGCGCCATCGGCACCTTGCGCACGTGGACTTTGAGGATTTGCTCGCGGCCGACCACGTCCGGATTCGGCACGATGACCTGGCGGTCGAAGCGGCCGGGCCGCAGCAGCGCCGGATCGAGCACGTCGGGCCGGTTGGTTGCGGCGATCAGGATGATGCCTTCATTCGCCTCGAAACCGTCCATCTCGACGAGGAGTTGATTGAGCGTCTGCTCGCGTTCGTCGTTGCCGCCGCCGAGGCCGGCGCCGCGATGGCGGCCGACCGCGTCGATCTCGTCGATGAAGATGATGCACGGCGCATTCTTCTTGGCCTGCTCGAACATGTCGCGGACGCGGCTGGCGCCGACGCCGACGAACATCTCGACGAAGTCCGAGCCGGAAATGGTGAAGAACGGCACGTTGGCTTCGCCGGCGATGGCGCGGGCGAGCAACGTCTTGCCGGTGCCGGGCGGGCCGACCAGCAGCACGCCGCGCGGAATGCGACCGCCGAGCCGCTGGAATTTGGCCGGATCGCGCAGGAATTCGACGATTTCCTGCAGGTCGAGCTTGGCTTCGTCAACGCCGGCGACGTCCTCGAAGGTGACGCGGCCATGCGCCTCGGTAAGGAGCTTGGCGCGGCTCTTGCCGAAGCCGAGCGCCTTGCCGCCGGCACCCTGCATCTGCCGCGACAGGAAAATCCACACCCCGATCAGGGCCACGAACGGCAGCCACGAAATCAACAGCGACACGAACCACGGCACGTTCTCGGTCTGCGGCCGCGCAGTGATCGTCACGCCCTTGTTGTAGAGCCGCTGCACCAGGCTCGGGTCGTTCGGCGCATAGGTCTGGAAGGTGCCGCCGTTGGTGAAGTTGCCGTGGATTTCCGGGCCCTGGATCGTCACGTCGCGGACGCGGCCGTTATCGACGTCCATAAGGAGTTGCGAGAAGGCAATCTCCTGCGAGCTGCTGTTGCGGCCGGGGTTTTGAAACAGCGTAAACAGCGCCAGCAGCAACAGGACGATGATGACCCAGAGGGCAAAATTGCGCAGATTGGCGTTCATCTTAGGTCCTTGATCCGCGTTGCGGCGCAGAGGCCCGTGGCGCTGCTAAGCCCGCGGATCGTGGCGGCCTCACGTTCCCTGAATTGGCAATGTAGGAGCGCCGATGCCCGCTGCCAAGGGAATCCCATAGCCACTACAAGGGAATCCGCCAAGCATTATAGGCCTATTTCGTAAAGCGGCCCTTGCGGCTTTGCCGCATGGCTGCGCTGCGGCGTGCAGGAGCGCGTTCGATCGCGAGCCTATCGTCGCCGAGCGTCACCAGCGCCCCAGCCAACGTCCGGCGCAGCCGCCCCGGCGCCTGTCGCAATGCCTCGTAAAGCGCCTCCAGCTTGCCCAATTCGACGGGGCCCTCGTCGCCGGTATGCGCGATGACCCGGCCAAGCAGGCGCAAGCCCACCTCGGGCGGCAAATCGGCAAAGCCGGCGCGCTCGAGTACGACCGGGCCACTTCTCGGCCACGGCAGCGGCGCGAGTGCAGCGTGGGCGGCGCCGACGGCGAATTCGAGGGCCGCTTCGGCGCGGCGCATGCGCGCGGCTAGCCGCGACAATCCCCGCGCATCGAGCCCTTCGCGCGCCAGCGCCGGCATCAGCTGGCGCAACCGTGCCCGGGTAAAGCGCGGATCGTGGTTGCTCGGATCGTCGCTATAGGGGATGCGCGCGGCACGCAGCGTGGCGATGAGCCGCGATTTCGGCAGGTGCAGGAGCGGCCGGAGCAGAAAGATGCGATCGTCGCCGCCACTGCCTGGAATGAGCGCCACCGGCGCCATGCCGGCAAGGCCGCCCAAGCCGCTGCCGCGGGCCAGCCGAAACAGCACCGTCTCGGCCTGGTCGTCGAGCGTGTGCGCGGTGAGCACGTGGGCAAGACCGGCATGCGCCGCTGCTTGCGCCAGCAGCCGGTAACGCGCGATGCGCGCCGCCTCCTGCAAGCCGGTCGCCGGCTTTGTGCCGCGCCAGCGCAACGTGCGATGCGCAACGCCGAGCCGCCGCGCCAAACGCTTGACCTTGGCTGCTTCGGCCACAGCCCCGCGCCGCAAGCCGTGATCGATGGTGATGCAGATGAGGCGCGGCGGCTTTTTGTTTTTCAGCCGTTTCGCCCACCGCGCGGCGAGCACCAACAGCGCCGTGGAATCCGGTCCGCCCGAAACCGCAATGACGAAGCCGGGTAAATTGTCGAGGCCGCGAAACAGCGCGTCTAATTCGTGGTCGCCGACCGCATGGTCAGCAATGGGCACGCTTCTGTTCCCGCTCCACGTTCTGCTTCACCGAAAGCGAAGCGCGCGGATATTTGCGCAACACTTCGCCGAGCGAAGCGCACGCGGCTTCCTTCTCGCCGAGCGCCGCGAGCGATTGGCCGAGCCGCAACAGCGCATCGGGCGCCCGCGCCGTGGTCTCGTATTTGGTGGAGACAGCGAGGAAGGCTTCGGCGGCGTCGTGATATTGCTGGCGCTGAAACAAGGATTCGCCGAGCCAGTACTGCGCCTCCGGCGCCAGCCGATCGCTCGGATATTTGTGCAGGAATGCGCCGTACGCTTGCGCGGCGTCGGCGTAGTCCTTGCGGGCAAAATAGCTGTGAGCAAGCTCGTATTCGTCCTTCGGCGTGGCGTCCGGCGGTAGCGCGGCAATCGCGCCGGTGCCGCTCGGATTGGCCGGGGGCGGCGGCGGCAAGGCGCCGGCGGGGGCGCCGCCGTCGGCCGGGCCTGACAGGTGTGCCAAATCAAGCGGCGCTCCGGCTTGCTGGGGCGGCGGCGGCTCGTTCTGATTGTTGCTCGAGCCAAGCGCGCGCGGCGCCCCGGGCGCAGCGGGATTAGCCGCCGGATTAAAGGCATCGTGCCGGCCAGAGCCGGCTTCGCCCGGCCCGGCCGCGGCCGGCGGCGGGGGCGGATAAGGCTGGTTCGACGAGTATTGCGGGTTCGGCCGTGCCGTATATTGCGGGTCGGCTGGAGGCGGATATGGATCGGCCGGCCGCGCCGCATATTGCGGTTGTGCCGGAGCCTGAGCCGGATACGGCTCGGCGGGGCGCGCCGCATATTGCGGCTGCGGCGGAGCGTATTGCGGGTTCGGTCGCGGCGAGGCTGTGGCCGCCGGCGCACCGCGCTGCTCCTGCAGGGCCTGCAGCTGCGCGCTGAGCTGCTGATTGCGATACTGCAATTGCTCGACCTGCCCGGTCAGGTCGCGGACGGTCCCTTCGAGGCGATCGAGCCGCGTGACGAGATCGGAGGCATCCTGGGCGTGCGCAGCCGGGCCGCAAAGCGTGCATACGAGTGCCAGCAAGACGCAGCGAGCGAACCGGAATTGAACCTGCGGCATGTTCATGACGATTGATGCAGCATTACGGATGTGCCGGAATTGCCCCCTGGGCCGCGCCAAAGCAAGCGGCTTTCAGCACGCCTCACCATAGTCGGTCCTGCGACCAAATTGTGACTGGCGGCCGCGAGGGGCCCCCTCGCAGCCGCCACCCGGTGTTTTCGCCGCCGACAGTTTACGAACTCTGATCGAGCACCGTGACGGCGCGCCTGTTCTGCGACCAGCAGGAGATGTCGTCGCACACCGCGACCGGACGCTCCTTGCCGTACGAGATGGTGCGCATGCGCTGGCCCGAGACGCCGCGCGAGATCAGATAATCGCGCACCGTCTGGGCGCGCCGCGCGCCGAGCGCAATGTTGTATTCGCGGGTGCCGCGCTCGTCGGCATGGCCTTCGATGGTGAAGGCGTAGCGGTCGTAATGGTTGAGCCATTCGGCCTGCTTGTCGAGCGTGGCGCGCGCCTGCACCGACAGATCCGAGGAGTCGGTGTCGAAGAACACGCGGTCGCCGACATTGACGACAAAATCCTGCTGAGAGCCGGGCGTGGCGGCCGACGCCATGGCGCCGGTCTGCTCGATGGGGTTCTTGGCGCAGCCGGCGATAGCGATGCCGGCCAGGATGACGGCTGCGAATTTGGCGACGCGGACGATGCTCATCCGGTTCATTCCGGTGCCTCCATTGCTTCGTTGTCCCGTGCCTACCCTCCCCGCGCGCGGGAGAGCGGAAGCCACTGCAGCGGGTCTAGCAGCGCCTTCGTTAAGCGAAGGTTCCGTCAACCTTGATGAGGCCTTGCAAAGAAGCCCCGTCCCCGCAGAACACCCGAAAAGCTTTGGTAATGCTTAATGGAGGCTGAATGCGGCGTTCCTGCGGCCTGTGGATGACCGGCCCTCGCCCCAAGGAACCGGGCCGGAAGGCCCGCGCCCGGCAGTGCCGGAAGGCGCCGTCCAGGAACCTCGGGCGCTGTTCGGCGGCCTGCCCGATCTTCGGCATCCCGTTTACGCCAACAACGAGCAAGCTCGCACCAGAACTTGCAAGCTATTCGGCACGCGGCGGCAAATTCTGCGATGCATCTTGGCCGTGTGGGTGTCGGCCGGCCCAGTCCTCGCAAACTCGAGCTGGTCGCAAAGCTTGACCGGGAGACGAAAATGTTCCGCACGACAAAAGTTGCGCTGGCCGCCGCGATTGTTCTCGGCACCGCTCTCTCGGCATCGGCTGC
This sequence comes from Xanthobacteraceae bacterium, assembly GCA_030043285.1. GTDB lineage: Bacteria > Pseudomonadota > Alphaproteobacteria > Rhizobiales > Xanthobacteraceae > BOG-931. Next base: position 4,730 of record JASHXZ010000720.1, read on the forward strand.
CGCCAAGGATCGCCGCGTCGCCCGTCTCCAGCCGCCGATTTACGACGTGGTCCCCGGTGCCACCTGTTCGCCGGTTCATCCCCC
>JASHXZ010000721.1 GCA_030043285.1 Xanthobacteraceae bacterium
GCGCTATATAGTCTGGCTTAGGAGGGCACGCCAAAGGGCGCAGCAGGCCGGGGACGTGCGCGGAGCTGGGGCCGTCGTTGAGCATTCCAAACCTTATTACTCTGGCACGCATCATCCTGGTGCCGATCGTGGTCTGGGCGATCATTTCGGGCGAGATGCTTGCCGCCTTCGGGCTGTTCGTGGTGGCCGGCATCAGCGATGCCGTGGACGGGTTCCTCGCCAAGCGCTTCCACATGGCGAGCGAACTCGGCGCGTATCTCGATCCGCTCGCCGACAAGGCGCTGATCGTGTCGATCTACGTGGCGCTCGGCATCGCCAGGGCGCTGCCGATTTCGCTGGTGATCCTGGTGGTGTCGCGCGACATCATGATCATATCCGGCTTCATGCTGGCGTTGCTGGTGGCCAAGCCGATGCCGGTGCGGCCGCATCCGGTCTCGAAATTGAATACGGCAATGCAAATTCTGCTCGCCGTCCTGGTCCTGGCGGAGAAGGGTTTTGGCTTCGATGCCGGGATACTGCAGACCGCGGCAATCGTGCTGGTCGCGTTTCTGACCCTGCTTTCGATCGCCTTCTATGTCGCCGAGTGGTTTCGGCACATGAACTCGTTCGGGGCCGGCCATTGAGTCGACGGAAGTAATGTGATGGCGTTCCGCCCGCGGCAGCTCGCGCTTGCGCTCGATCACGCCGAAAGCTACGCGCGCGAGGATTTTCTGTCCGGGCCGGGCAACGCGGCGGCGCTGAAATTGATCGACAGCTGGCCGGACTGGCCGGCCAATGCGGTGGCGCTGGTCGGACCGGAGGGGTCGGGCAAATCGCATCTTGCGGCGATCTGGGCCGGTGCGTCAGGCGCGCGGGTGATGTCCGGCCGCGCGCTGACCGTCGCCGGACTGCTCGCCGCGCTGGCGACCGGAGCCCTTGTGGTTGAGGATGCTGCAGCGGCTGACGAACGGGCGCTGTTTCACCTCCTTAATCTGGTCCGCGAGGAGGAGGCGTCTTTGCTGTTCACGGCGCACACGACCCCGTCGGCCTGGCCGGTCGCCATTGCCGATCTCGCCTCGCGGCTGCGCGCGCTTCCAGTGGTGACGCTGCAGGCCCCCGACGATGCCATGTTGCGCGGTGTCATCGTCAAGCTGGCGGCCGACCGGCAACTCGCGCTCGACGAGGCTGCGGTCCGCTATCTGTCGACGCACATCGAGCGCTCGTTCGCCGCCGCGCGGGCCGCAATCATCACGCTCGACACCGAAGCGCTGCGGCAGGGCCGTCCGCCTACGCGGGCGCTTGCGGCCGAACTGTTCCGCGACGGGGTGGAGCGGGAGGATGATTAGCCCTGATCGTTCAAAGCGGTAGGGCGGGGCCGCCCCGGGTGGTACCCTAGTTTGATTGTGGCAGATCGCTAATCTATGTCCCGCAATTGGGCCTCAAGTAACCGCGCCAAGTATGCCTCTAAGATCGAAAAATCCAAGTTTCCCTCATGCCAAGCGCGGTCAGCCGCTACTAGGCCCGCGACGTAACCATCACGATCATCCCTTATTCGTTCAGGCACAATCCGTCTGCCAGGCAGCAAACTTCCGGACTTAGTGCACAGCAAGTAATAGCAGATTGCTCTTGCGGTTCTTCCGTTGCCTTCAATGAAAGGATGGATCCAATTGAGCCGCCAGAGGCCGTACGCTGCAAGTTCCGTTAGTGTCCAATTGAACCAATTCTCATGGATAGTCGAAATGAACCGATCCATGAGTTCGGGGACTTCCTTAAAATGAGGAGGAAGGTGCTTCCCCACATAAATCGGCTCTTCTCGAAAACGGCCGCCAAATTGGGAAATATTGGCCACCGCTACGTGGTTGAGCGCCCAAAGAGTGTATTTATCTAACGCCGTGTGGCCCTGTATGAGTCCAATTTCAATACACGTTGTCAGAAAATCATATTGCCTGACTAGATTCTGTTCCTGAACCCGGTCAAATAATAGCCGCTCATCACCCTCGGATACTATCATGGCGAAAAAGAAGCCCGGCACGCGCCGGGCCTCTTCCTGTTCACCGCTAGTTCAAGCCCGCACTAATCGAAGGCTACTTGCAGCCGTTCGCGCGGACTCCTTTGTGATCCTCGAATCTTTGGGGGCGTTGCCATAAGCGAAGCTAGCCCGTTGCTCTTGGAGCACTTCTTCGGTCACACCTGTCTGCCGCGCGGCTTCCAGCAACCGGTCGAGTTCAGGGCGGGCCGGCGCCTTAGTCATCGCAGATTTGCGAATCGCCATATCATCCTCCTGATTTCTGGAACCGAGCACTAATTTGGCTCTGCTACCTTGGTTTCGTCCGTCGTCCGAATGACCGAAAAATGCGCATTTTTCGCGCCATTTGGCATTTGTCCGGACCCGAAATCATTTATGCGGACAATGACGCTGATTTGGCAGATTGTCAAAACATCGTACGGTATTCTGAGAATTTCCAGTGTCTGCGACCTGTTTCTTTTTATTCGCGAATTATCATCGCGCACCGCACTTAACCCAATTACCCCATGTGTAGACATCAACCTCTGGTAATGATGATTCGGTCCTCTCAAACCGAGACACTATCGCTCCGGGGGCGGCTTGACGCAGTGGCACTGCTCCTCGTTTACTGGCCTCGTTTAGTGAACAGGCCGGGTCATAGAATCGTTACGAAGGATGGCGATCATCCGCCCTGGGAGTTGCGATCCAGCATGGCCGACCGCGCACAAGCTACTGTTCTGACGCTCGATTCAGGCGCCGCGCGGCGGCTGGACGAGCTCGCGCGGCCGGCCGAGCCGACCGCCGTTTCGCCGCTTGCCGCAAGCCCGGAACGCTTCATCAACCGCGAACTGTCGTGGCTGAACTTCAACCGCCGCGTTCTCGAGGAATCGGCCAATCGCGGCCATCCGATCCTGGAGCGGCTGAAGTTCCTGGCGATTTCTGCCAGCAACCTTGATGAATTCTTCATGGTGCGCGTCGCCGGCCTCGGCGCCCAGGTGCGTGCCGGCATCGCCACCCAAAGCCCGGAAGGGCTGACCCCGGCCGACCAGCTCGCCCGCATCGCCGAAGCGGTGTCGGTTCTGGTTGCCGATCAGCAGGCGCAATGGCGCGAACTGCGCGACGCGCTCGCTGAGGCGGGCATCGTGCTGGTCGACGGTGCCGACGTGACCAGGGCCGAGAAGGCCTGGCTCGAGGACTATTTCCTCGCCCACGTGTTTCCGGTGCTCACGCCGCTCGCGATCGATCCGGCGCATCCTTTCCCGTTCATTCCCAATCTCGGCTTCACCATCGCGCTGCAGCTCGCCCGTGCCAAGGACGGCAAGGCGATGAACGCGCTGATCCGCATGCCGAACCGGATCGAGCGCTTCGTCCGGCTGCCGCAGGCGGGCGATGGCGGACAGGTGCGGCTAATCTCGATCGAAGGCGCCACCAGCCTGTTCATCGGCAAATTGTTTCCCGGCTACTCGGTAAAGGGGCTCGGCGCCTTTCGCGTCATCCGCGACTCCGAAGTGGAAATCCTCGAAGAAGCCGAAGATCTGGTGCGGCTGTTCGAAACCGCGCTCAAGCGCCGCCG
>JASHXZ010000722.1 GCA_030043285.1 Xanthobacteraceae bacterium
CCGCCTTGGTCCTTTTGTCGTTGTGTCCGGTGAACAGCACGCACACCACGTAGTGCTGCGTTGCGCCGCCGACCACCGGCTTGAGCGCCGGCGGCGCGATGAATGCGCCGCGAAAGTCGGCGCGGTCGTGCAGGTCCGTCGTCAGCATGGTCGCGATCTGCTTGCGGTAGTTCGCCGGATAGGCATTTGGATTAACCACGAGATCGGGCGCCGGCTTCTTGCCGAAGCCGCCGAAACCGCCGCTGCAGGCGCCGAGCGCGCCCGCCGCCAGCAGCACTGCCGCAAAAGCCGCGCCGCGCCGAGTGGCCGGCCGAACTGCGCGCCGGTTCGTCATGCCGCGGAAAGCTTCATCATGGCGAGGATCGCACGGCCGTTCGGTCCGTACGGATTGCCGACCGATTCCATCATGTCGAAATGATTGTAGTTGGCGGCCTCGATCAGCCCGACCGGCTTGCCGGCTGCTTTCAGCGCGGCGGCAAAATCGCGGTTCTGGCGCTGAAACTCCGGCGTCTCGTTGCTGCCGTAGGTGACCACGACCGGCGCGTCGATGAGATCGAGATGGCGCTGCGAGCTCATCGCCTGTTCCATCGCGTCGGTGAAGTGCACGTAGTTGCCGCGCTTGGAGAGCCGCACCGGCTTTAAGTCGTACATGCCGCTCATGCAGACGCCGCCCTTGATCATGGTCGGCGGCAGGCCGAAGTCTTTTTGCCAATCGGTGACCAGCGCCACGCCGCAGAGATGGCCGCCCGAGGAATGGCCGCCGATATAGAGCCGCTCCGGATCGCCGTCGAATTTTTCGGCGTTCTGGTAGGTCCAGGCGACGGCGCGCCGCACCTGCTCGGCCATTACGCGCAGATCGCCGTTGGCGGCGCCGATGGCGATGAAATCCGGCACGACGTAATGGGCGCCGGCATTGACGAACATTTCCGCCGGATAGGCATAATTCCTGGCCTCGCCGCCGAGCCAGGCGCCGCCGTGGATGAATACGAAGATCGGCGCCTTCGGCCGCTTGGTCGTATAGATGTCGAGCTTTTCGACGTCGCTTGCGCCATAGCTCTCGCGGCGCGGCGGGCCGAGCCGTTGCCGCACCAGTTCGCTGTTGCTTTTGGCGCGGGCGATGCTTTGCCGCGCCAGCGGTGCGTAGAACGATTGATCGTAGGCAGCATCGAGCTCGACCTGGTCCATGTTCTTCCAGACGCTCGGACCTTGCGGATGCTCGGGCGGGCCGATGTGGCATTCGTCGGCGAGCGCCGGCGCGGCCAGCGTCGCCGCAGCAGCCGTCAGCGCCGCGCGGCGCGACAGCGCCTTGCCGAGCAATTCGCCGCGCCGCTCGCAATCGGCCGAAGCCATCGGATCCTCCCTCACCAATTTCGCTGTCGAGAGCATACCACACGCCATGCCGCCGGCGCCGACAATCACTCTTCCGGCGCCGGGCCGCACCAGCCGGGCAGATAATCGGCATCGGTGCTCTTGGCGAGTTCCAGCGCCTTTTCGACGGCGCGGTCGAAATCGCTCTCGACCAGCTTGCGCTTCATGCGCCGGCGCAGGAAGTCGGCCCACAAGAACTCGCTGAACGGCGTCGTGTCCTTGGCGAAGCCGCCGGCGCGGCGCAATTCGCCGGCCAGCGAGCGGAACGGATCGTCGATCAGCTTGGTGATCGATTTGGGGATGTCCTGGTAATGGCGGCGGCGCCCTTCGTCGTCGAACGGGTGCATCCAGTTGCGGTCGTCCAGCACCGTCCAGAACACGTCGGCATCGAGCTTGCTCAGGTTGGCCACCACCGTGACGGCGACATCTTTGACGCCTTCATCGTGCAATGCCCGCGCCAGATGATGATGATCGATGACGTAATGATGGTGCTTCGGACCGAGGATCACCGGAATCATGTGTTTGCCGAGAAATTTTCCGGTGTCCTTGCCGTGGATCTCGCGCCAGTGCTTGCGCTTGGCCGCAACCTCGCGCATGCCGACGGTGATCTGCGTCGGCCGCAGTTCCTCAATGGCGACCGTGGTCAATAACGGATCGCGGACATGGGTCATGGGCGCCTCCTAGAAAATACGCTCAAACAATAAGCCGCCCGGCGCGTCGGCGCCGGACGGCTTCGCTTGCAACGGCGTCGCCGTTCAATGCGCCAGCGGATTCGGCCTGATCTGGATATGCACCGCCATCGGCGTCATGCCTTTGCCGCCTTCCTTGAGCCACGGCGTGCGGTCGCCTTCCGACGACCACAAACCCCTGCCCTTCCAGCCGGCTTTCGGATCGTCGATGCGCGCGTCCAATCCCTTGGCGTAGAAGCCGATCGGATAGGGAATGCGCAGCACGATCATCTTGCCGTCGACGAGCGCATCGAAGCCGTCGTTCTCGTTGCCGGTCGAGATCGGCACGTCCTTGCCCAACCCGACCGCGTCGTGCTGGTCGACCCAGCTGTAGTAGCTCGCCTCGGCGCTGTTATCGCCGATGCCGGCAAAGCCTGGCCCCGGATATTTGTAGAACGTCCAGCCTTCCGGGCACTGGTCGCCGGTCGCCTTCGGACCGTTGAGCGGACCTTTGCACTTGCTGCGGTCGAAGGCGCCGAGATGGCCGCTGGCGAGCGACACCCAGACCACGCCCTTGGAGTCGATATCGCCGCCGCGCGGGCCGAAACCCGGCTTCGGGATGGCGTAGAACTCCGACAGCTTGGTCTTCGGATCGAAGCGCACGATGCCGCTTCGCCCGGCGAACACGTTGAACGTGAACCAGACCGAGCCGTCGACCGGGTTCGGCATCACCGCGTAGGTGCCCGAGCCGCCGATGCGCATGTCCTTGCTGGCATCCGCGGGCTTGCCCGGCTCGGTGTAGTCGTCAAGCTTGCCGTTGCCGTTGGTGTCGAGCACGAACGGCGCCCAGCCTTGCGCCTTCTCGGCGCTGCCGGTTTCGTCGAACACCTTGGTGTCGAGCCAGCCAACCACCGGCCCGCCGCCCGAGGTCCACAGCGTGTTGTTCTTGTCGAAGCCGAATTGCAGGTGATGGGTGCCGAAGCACGTATCGATGAAGGTGAATTTGTTGCTCTTCGGATCGAACACCGCGAGCTGCCGCTCATTGCTGTCGATCGGGAACGCCTTGGCGTACGGGTTGTCCGATCCCTTGCGGCAGAACGCCGGCGTGCCCGGCGCGTGATTGGTCCCGGTCATCCAGACCCGGCCCTTGGCGTCGAACATGTCGTTGTGATTGTCGAACTTGGTGTCCCACACCTGGTCCATGCCCCAATAGGCCGACGGCGCCAGCGGCTTCTGGATCGCCGCATGGCCCGGGCCGAACGCTTCCGGCACGTCGGCGCCTTCAGGCGGCGTGACGGCGGTAACCTGCCCGGTCTTCGGATCGAGCACCGGCAGGTGATCGGTTGCGTATTCGGGCGAGCCGTAGAGCTTGCCGTACGCGTTGACCGTCGGGTTGCGCTTGTCCGACGAGATCAGGTCGTGGAGATATTGCTTGTCGTTGCCCCAGTCCCAGGTCGTGACCACGACGTTGCGCTCGATGCCGGACGGCCGCTCCGGTTTCACCGCCGGCAGTTCGCCATTGGCGATACGGTCGGTCCAGTCGCCGAAATATTTGAGCGGCACGCTGCCGAGCTGGCCGGAGATCGGGTTGATCATCAGCGGCGCAGCCTGGCCGGATTGGATGCGGCGCGCCCAGGCCTCTTCGCCGGTCTTGAACGAACCGAATGCCGCCGGGATGGTGCGCGTGCCGATCGAGCCGAGCTGATGGCAGCCGACGCAGGCCTGGTTCTTGATCGTGGTCAGCCACTCTTGCTGCGTGACCTTCGCGGGAATGTCGCTCTTGCCGCCAAACTGATCGGCGGCGGGGATGTGCAGCATCGAGAACCAGTAGACGGCCGGATAGTACTGCGCTGCGGCGGCGTCGTTCGGCGCCGGAACGGCGGTCAGGTTGAGGTGCTTGCCGGGCGTGGCATCGACCTTGGGCGAATCGATCAGGCCGTAGCCGCGCACCCACACCTGATATTTTCCGTTCGGCAGATCGGGCACGACGTAGCGGCCCTGATCGTCAGTGACGACCATCTTGGCGTATCGGGTCGGCAGGTCATGGGTCTCGGCGATCACCCAGACGCCGGCTTCGGGGCCGTGCGGGCCGGAGACCACGCCGCCGATGTCGTGGCGCGAGATCGAGACGCTTTGGGCGTTGTCGGCGTTGCTTTTTTTGGCGCTGGCGCTCATCGGGGTCGCCGCCAGCACAGCGGCCAATGCGATCGCCGCCACGCTGGAATACAGAACGCGCTTCATGCAGACCTCCCTTTATTGGCGCGTCCCTCGGGCCCGGCGCGCGCAGTTGATCGCCCGTGAAATTTTGCCCCAG
>JASHXZ010000148.1 GCA_030043285.1 Xanthobacteraceae bacterium
CTCGAGGATGCGCCGGGAAGTTATGTGAAGATGCGGGGTTAAGGCAGCGCGGACGTTGTTTCCTGCGATAACTAGGCGTATATGACCATGGTCACTGACTATGGTCATGAGGCTTGCTATGTCGCGAATGATTAAAGCTTCGGAGTTCAAAGCGAAATGTCTGGCTCTGTTGGATGAGGTTGAGCGGACCGGCGAAAATCTCGTCATCACGAAAAAGGGAAAACCGATCGCGGAGGTCGTCCCGCATAAGCCGCCAAAGAGGAACCTTATCGGCGCACTGAAAGGGCGTGTCGAGATTCTTGGTGACATTATTTCTCCCATTGACGTTGAATGGGAAGCGCTCAAGTGATCCTGCTGGATACTCACGCGGCAGTCTGGTCAGTGAGCGACAGTAAATCGTTAGGTAGGCAGTCACGTCGCATTCTCCGCCAAACTGGGAAAACTGATCAGGTCGTCGCAATTAGCGCAGTTAGCTTTTGGGAAATCGGATTACTCGTCGCGAAGCGGCGGCTGCGCCTCCTCGACTCTGCTCTGGAATTCCGCAAGGTTGTCCTTGCCAGGGGCACTGTTGAACTGCCCCTGACCGGCGAAATAGCAATCCTTGCATGCGAGCTTGAGGATTTGCACGGCGACCCCGCTGATCGCTTCATCGCCGCAACCGCGATCATGTACGACGCCACATTAGTAACGGCCGACGAAAGACTTCTGAAGTCACGCTATATTCCACATAAACAGAACGCCGAAACGTGACTTTACGGACTCGTTTGGGCAGCACTGATTTTGATTTCTGCGTCTTACGGAAACAGCGCCACCTGCTCGAGCCCCGTCGTCTCCGGAAAGCCGAGCATCACGTTCATGTTCTGCACGGCCTGCCCGGATGCGCCCTTGGTTAAATTATCGAGCGCCGAGACGATGATGGCGCGGCCGGCGATGCGGTCGGCGGTGACGCCGATGAAGGTCATGTTGGAGCCGCGCACGTGGCGGGTCGCCGGCAAGGTGCGGAACGGCAGCACGTGGACGAACGGCTCGCTGGCGTAAGCCTTGGCCAACAGCGCATGGAGGTCTTCCGGGGACGCCTTCGTGCCGCGTACGTAGATGGTCGAGAGAATGCCGCGGTTCATCGGCACCAGATGCGGCGTGAAGGTCACGATCACCTCGCGACCGGCGGCGAGCGAAAACTCCTGGTCCAGCTCCGCCATGTGGCGGTGATGGCCGACGCCATAGGCATGAAAGCCTTCGGACACTTCGGCGAACAGCATGTCCTCACGCGCCGCCCTGCCCGCTCCGGTCATGCCGGATTTGGCGTCGATCACAATCTCGTCCGCGTCGATTGCCTTGGCTTTGAGCAGCGGAATAAGCGCAAGCTCGGCGCAGGTCGTGTAGCAGCCCGGATTGGCGACAAGCCGCGCCGCCTTGATCTGCAGCCGATAGACTTCGGTCAGTCCATACACCGCCTCTTTCTGCAGCTGCAGCGCAGCGTGCTCGTGGCCGTACCAGCGCGCGTACGCGGCCGGATCGGCGAGCCGGAAATCGGCGGACAGGTCGACCACTTTGGTGTGCGGCGCCCGCTCGAGCAGGTCGGCGATCACCTTCTGCGTGGTGCCGTGCGGCAGGGCGCAGAACGCCACGTCCAGTGCCAGCTTTTGCCAGTCGGCGCCCTCGATCGCGGTCAGCGTCGGCAGCTTGTAGGGGGCAAATTGCGGAAACACATCCGCCATCGGCTTGCCGGCGCGCCGCTCGGCCGTCAGCAGTGCAATCTCAACGCGCGGATGGCCGATGAGGAGCCGCAAGAGTTCGGCGCCAGTATAGCCGGACGCGCCGAGCACACCGATCTTGACTTTTCTGTCTTGGTTGTCTTGCGCAGACATCGACGAATCCTTTCGCTTGGAAAAGCGTCAGGCCGAATCCGCGAACCAGACTATCAGGGAATGGTGCCGCGGAACCGGCGGCACGAGGACTTGCTTGCTAAACGCGCATGCATGCTCGCGCCGTATCGCGGCAGCGACGGCGGCGGCGCCTTGCAATGATCGCAACGGGATCGTGCATGCCGGCCATATAGGACCGGCGCACAGACCCGTCAACTTTGCGCATCAACTTTGCGCGTCAACTTGACCATCCGGTTCATGCTTTGCCGCGCCAATGGCATATTCGGATGCTGATTCGCGGTCCGCCATTGCGGCTACCGAGTCGACCCTCCACATGGGAAAAATCGTGGCAAAAGCAGCGAAAAAGCCCCAAACCGACGACCTTTTCGCCGACCTGTCCGAGCCGCGGCGCGGACCGGGGCGGCGCAGCGCGGGCGCGTCGGCGCCGCGCGGCACGTCCGCCGAAGCCGGCTACACCGCCAAGCACATCGAAGTTCTGGAGGGGCTCGAGCCGGTGCGCCGCCGGCCCGGCATGTATATCGGCGGCACCGACGAGAAGGCGCTGCACCACCTGTTCGCCGAGGTGATCGACAACGCGATGGACGAGGCGCTGGCCGGCCACGCCGACTGGATCGACGTCGAGATGGAGGCGGACGGCTTCGTCAGCGTCAATGACAACGGCCGCGGCATCCCGGTCGATCCGCATCCGAAATTCAAGAACAAGTCGGCGCTCGAAGTGATCATGTGCACGCTGCACGCCGGCGGCAAATTCGACTCCAAGGTCTATGAGACCTCGGGCGGCCTGCACGGCGTCGGCGTGTCGGTCGCCAACGCACTGTCCGAGCGGCTGGAGGTCGAGGTCGCGCGCGGCCAGCGGCTGTACCGGATGGCGTTCGAGCGCGGCACGCCGAAGGGCAAACTGCAGGAGGTCGGCAAAGCGCCGAACCGCCGCGGCACCAAGGTGCGCTTCCGGCCCGACCCCGAAATCTTCGGCGCCAAGGCGCAGTTCAAGCCCGAACGCGTGTTCAAGATGACGCGCTCGAAGGCCTATCTGTTCGGCGGCGTCGAAATCCGCTGGTCGTGCGCCAAGGAATTATTGCGCGGCGTCGAAGACGTGCCCGAGCAGGCGACGTTCCATTTCGCCGACGGGTTACGCGATTATCTGGCCGATACGCTGTCGAGCGCGACCCTCGTTCATCCCGACATCTTCACCGGCAGCGCCGGCAAGATCGGCGTGCATGGCGGCGTGCAGTGGGCGGTGGCGTGGACCGCCGACGCCGACGGCTTTCTCAACTCGTACTGCAACACGATCCCGACGCCGGACGGCGGCACGCACGAGTCCGGCTTGCGCACCGCGCTGCTGCGCGGCCTGAAAGATCACGCCGAACGCATCGGCCAGGGCAAACGTGCGGCAGGCGTCACCAGCGACGACCTGATGGTCGGCGCCGGCGCGCTACTCTCGGTGTTCATCCGCGAGCCGGAATTCCAGGGCCAGACCAAGGACCGGCTCGCCACCGCCGAAGCGCAGCGCATCGTCGAGCAGGCGATCAAGGACCCGTTCGATCACTGGCTCGCCGGCAATCCAACCGCCGCCAACAAGCTGTTCGAGTTCGTGGTCGAGCGCGCCGAAGAGCGCATCCGCCGCCGCCAGGAAAAAGACATCGCCCGCAAGAGCGCGGTCCGCAAGCTGCGGCTGCCGGGAAAACTCGCCGACTGCACCGACACGGCGGCGCAAGGCGCCGAGATTTTCGTCGTCGAGGGCGATTCCGCCGGCGGCTCGGCCAAGCAAGCGCGCGACCGCGCCTCGCAGGCGATCCTGCCGTTGCGCGGCAAAATCCTCAATGTGGCTTCGGCCGGCAAGGATAAGCTGGCGCAGAACCAGCAGCTCGCCGATCTGGTGCAGGCGCTCGGCTGCGGCACCGGCGCACATTATCGCGACGAAGATTTGCGTTACGAGCGCGTCATCGTCATGACCGACGCCGACGTCGACGGCGCCCACATCGCTTCGCTCCTGATCACGTTCTTCTACCGGCAGATGCCGCAGCTCATCGGCAACGGCCACCTTTACCTCGCCGTGCCGCCGCTCTACCGGCTCTCCCACGGCGGCAAGATTTTTTACGCGCGCGACGACAAGCACCGCGAAGAAATATTGAAAAAGGAATTTCACGCCAACGCCAAGGTCGAGATCAGCCGCTTCAAGGGGCTCGGCGAGATGATGGCGGCGCAACTGAAGGAAACCACCATGGACCGCAAGAAGCGCACGCTGTTGCGGGTCGTGCTGCTCGCCGACGATCAGAAGGCCACGGATAAATCAGTCGAGCGGCTGATGGGCACCAAGCCCGAAGCGCGCTTCGCCTTCATCCAGGAACGCGCCGAGTTCGCCGACGAGGACGCGCTCGACGTTTAGCGCCTGATGATTTTAGGTCGAGCGACCCGCTCGTCATTGCGAGCGAAGCGAAGCAATCCAGTGCGGCGCCGCCGTTCTGGATTGCTTCGTCGCTTCGCTCCT
>JASHXZ010000723.1 GCA_030043285.1 Xanthobacteraceae bacterium
ATCTCGACGATCTTGTCGATCTCGGCCGCCTGGCCGGCGGCATGCACCACCATCGCGGCGCTGACGTTCGGGGTGATGCGCTCGGCGAATTGTTCGGGCCCAACATTGTAGCTGCCGGGCTTCGAGTCCATCAGCCGCGCTTTAAGGCCGTTGAGCACGATGGCGGCGAGACTACCCGGATCGGTGATCGACGACACCAGCACTTCGCTGCCCTTGGGCAGGTCGAGAGCCGCGACGGCGATATAGAGCGACGACGTGCCGGTGGCGACCGCGTCCGCGTAGCCGCCGCCCATCATGTCGGCGAACGCGCGGCAGTACATTTTCTCGAAATGGCCTTCATAACCCGGATCGACGTTGCGTTCGCGATAATAGTCGAGCACTTCGAGCACCATCTTGCGCTCGTTGTCGCCAAGTGCGAGCCGTGGCGGCATCGGCGTGGTGCGCACCTTCTCGCCGCCGTGAATGGCGAGTGTGGTGTTCGGCAGCGGACGTATCGTCGTCGCCGGTCCTACTTTGTTGGTTACGCTCGGTGGCACGATCTCGCTCATCAGGCTCCGACCTGCTGGGCGATGGCGCCAACCTCCAGGCCGTGCGCGGCCAGGAGGTCGTCGTGGCTCCCGTAATTATGGATGAAGGCATCTTGCAGCGTAAACGTATCGAGCCGGCAACGCGCCTGCATATCCCAGGCGATCTGTTTGGTTTGCGGCGCCAAGCCGCCTTGCGGCGCGTGCTCCTCCATGACGATGACGTGCGTATGCCGCCGCAGCGCATCGCGGATGCCGTCAACGTCGAGCGGCTTTAGCGTGTGGCAGGACACGACCGAAACCGATTTGCCCTTGGCCTCGAAGAGCGCGGCAAGCTGCATCGCCTTCGGCATGATAACGCCGTAGGTCAGTATACACACGTCGGTGCCGCGCTTGATGTAGCGCAGCCTGCCGAAAACCCACGGATCGACCGCCTTGTCGGTGAAGTTCGGCTCGCCGGCCTTGCCGAGCCGCAGATAGACCGGCCCGCTCTTCTGGGTCGCACAATGGGCGGTGGCCTCGGTACATTCTGCCGGATCGCACGGCGCGATGATCTGCATGTTCGGCAGCGCGCCGGCAATGGCGATGTCTTCCTGGGTATGGTGGGTGCCGCCAAGCGTCGAATAGATGACGCCGGCGCCCATGCCGACCACCGTCACCGGCAGATTCTGGTAGCAAAGATCGTCGCGCACCATTTCGAACGGTCGATAGAGTGAGAACGTCGCTATGGTGTAGGCGAACGGCTGGCAGCCTTTGAGCGCGAGGCCGGCGCAAATGCCGATCATGCTCTGCTCGGCGACGCCGACATTGATGAAGCGATCCGGATATTGGTCGCGGAATTTTCCCATGCTGCCGGCCGGCGAAATGTCGGCAACCACGATGTAAATATCGGGATTGTTGGTGGCCGCTTTGTACAGCGCCTCGGAAAAAGTGTTCCTCATGAGGCCGCCCCAATCGTGGCAACCGCCGCGGCTTCCAACTCCTGCTTGCCCTGCACATATTCCTGCGGGCTCGGCGAGCGATAATGCCAGATCGGCACGTTCTCCATGTAGCTGATGCCTTTGCCCTTCGTTGTCTTGCCGACCAGCATGAAGGGCCGTCCGCCCTGCCGGCCGCTCACCGCGGCAAATACTGCTGCCGCGTCGTGACCGTCGACTTCGGCGCATTCCCAACCGAACGCCTGGAATTTTTCGGCCAGCGGATAAAACGTCGGGTGGGTTTCCGAGGTACGCCCGAGACTCTGAAAGTCGTTGTTGTCGATGAAGGCGACCAGATTGGAGAGGCCGAGTGACGACGCCATCAGCACTGCTTCCCAGGTCGAGCCTTCCTGCACCTCGCCGTCGCTCAGCACGGTGTAGATCGTGCCGCTGGTCTTGTGGCCGCGCTCGGCGAGCGCCATGCCGACCGCCATCGACAGACCGTGACCGAGCGCGCCGGTTGATGCTTCGATCCCTGGGTTGCCGTAGTCGGGGTGGCAGCCGAGCCGACCGTTCGGCTTGCAATAGAGATCGAGGTCCTCGCGGCTGAGCACGCCCATGTCTTCCAGGATGACGTAGAGGATCATGCAGCCATGGCCCTTCGACATCAGGAACGTGTCGGGTGACGTGCCGTCGAGATTGCGGCGCATCAGGCCGTGATAGATCGTGTCGACTATTTCCGTGCACGAATAGGCCGAGCCGATGTGCAGAGCCTGCACCTGCTGGGAGATGTCGAGGATGCGCTTGCGGTACTGCAAGCACCGCGCCCGAGCGGCCGCCGCGTCGAAGAAGTTCCGGCGGGTCATGTCGTGCATCGTACGGCTCCCTGAACGGGCTGTCGGGTGACGCAAGGAGCTTGCCGCGGCGGCAGCACGTGCCAAAAAAACCCCTGTCAAGTCAGCAGCTTTGGCCCCTCGCGCGCTCCGCCAGCAAGCGCGGCCGCGCAGTTTTAGGCCGTTACTCGATGATGGTCCAGTAATAATCGCCCGTATAACCGGCCTCCTTGAACAGGCTGATCCAGCCGTCCGGGTAATCGTGGAACTTCGCGGTCAAGACCCATTCCTCGAATAGCGCCTTCTGTTCCGGCGTCCGATAGGAATCGACCTGCACGAACCCACGGCCGGGTGCCAGCCGTTCGATCTCGCGCAACGCCGCGATCAACTCCGGACGTTCAAGATTGTGGACGGTGTTGAGCGAGATCACGGCCTGAAAACTGTTGTCGGGAAAGGGCAGCTTGGTGGCGTCGCCGAGATGCAGGCGGCCGATCACCTCAGGCTCGCATTTCATCAACGCGTATTCCGAAATATCGAGACCGAACGCTTCGAGGCCCGGACACGCCTTGAGCAAGTCCTTGACCAAGAAGCCCTTGGCGCAGCCCACGTCGAGAACGCGGTCGCCCGGTTTCAATCCAAAATGCTTGACCATGTCCTCGGCGACCGGAATCCAGCGACCATCGTAGCGGTAGCCGCCGTAGCCGTAGGTGCGCGGACCGTCGAAGTAGAGCTCGCCAT
>JASHXZ010000149.1 GCA_030043285.1 Xanthobacteraceae bacterium
CCGTACTCCACATTGATCTTCTGGCCCAGAATGGTCTTCAGGTCGGCGGCGGCCTGCTCGACGCCGTTTTTCATCTGTGCGCCGGTGGCGGCGTTCGGACCGGTGATCGGGCCGGCGACGCCGAACTTGACTTGGGCGGCAGCAGAGCCTGCGAGCGCGCAGGCAAGGCCGAGCGCGAGGCCGAGCGTGGTGATCCGTTTCATGATGGTCCCCTCTCTGGCTGGAGCGGCAGGTGCGAAACGTAACGCAAGGTTACGTCATTGCGCCTTGCGGCGCCAGCGCAATGGCCCGTCGGAAACGTTGATCCAGCGGTATTGCGTGACCATCTGCGACACTCGCGCGGCGCGGAAACCGAGCAATCCGGCCGCAAGGCAAACGGCGCCGTCGACCGCGTAATAATGCGGCGAGAGCAGCGTGCCGCCGAACAGCGCGAAATGAATGAAGCGCACCGCACCGCCGAGGATCAGCATGTAGATGACGACCTGCCACCATGGCCGCCAGGTCGCCGCAATGGCGCGGCCGGCGAGCACGGCGGCGCCGCCGCCGAGCACGATCGTCACCAGGACAAAAATGCCGAACGACTCGTCCTCGTAGAGGAAAGCGCCGATCGCGTTCAGGACGCCCGGATGCTGCGTCATTGCACTTGCTGCCGGCCGCCTTCGAGATAGGCGGATTTGATTTCGGGACGGTCGAGCAGTTCGCGGCCACCGCCGGAGAGCGTGATCAGGCCGTTGACCATGACATAGCCGCGATGCGCGAGCTTGAGCGCGTGATAAGCGTTCTGCTCGACCAGGAATACGCTCAGTCCGTCTTCGCTGTTGAGCTTTTTGATGGCGTCGAAAATCTGCCGCACGATGAGCGGTGCGAGCCCGAGCGAGGGCTCGTCGAGCAACAGGAGCCGCGGCCGGCTCATCAGCGCCCGCGCGATGGCGAGCATCTGCTGCTCGCCGCCCGACAGCGTGCCGCCGCGCTGGGCGAGCCGCTGTTCGAGCCGGGGAAAAATCTTCAGCACGCGCTGCAGGTCCTGATCGAACTGGGCGGGATCCGCGACGATTGCGCCCATTTGCAGGTTTTCCAGAACCGTC
The DNA here is from genome assembly GCA_030043285.1 of Xanthobacteraceae bacterium. GTDB lineage: Bacteria > Pseudomonadota > Alphaproteobacteria > Rhizobiales > Xanthobacteraceae > BOG-931. The sequence goes on from JASHXZ010000149.1 coordinate 1,086, forward strand.
ATGCGTGGAAAAATGCGACGGCCCTCGGGCGCCTGGGCCAGCTTGAGCCGGGCGATTTCGTGGGTCGGCAGCCGCGTGATGTCGCGGCCGTCGAACACGATCCGGCCCTGCCGCGCCCGCGGATTGCCGCACACCGTCATCATCAGGGTCGATTTGCCAGCGCCGTTGGCGCCGATCAGGGCCACGATCTCGCCGGCATTGACCTCGATGTCGACGCCCTTGAGCGCCTGCACGTGGCCGTAAAAGGCTGTGACGCCGTGGATGGCGAGAAGCGGCGCGCTCATAGCCCGACGGTCGCCTCGACTTGCGCCACCTCCTCGTCGCCGACGCCCAGATAGGCGGCGATCACCTTCGGATCGTTGCGCACCTCGTCCGGCGTGCCGTCGGCGATCTTGACCCCGTAGTCGAGCACCACGACGCGGTCGGAGATGTTCATCACCACGCTCATGTCGTGCTCGATCAGCAGGATCGAGAGATCGAACTCGTCGCGGATCACCAGCAACAAATCGTTGAGCTCGGCGCTCTCGCGCGGATTAAGCCCCGCCGCCGGCTCGTCGAGGCAGAGCAGCACCGGGTCGGTGCACAGCGCGCGGGCGACTTCGAGCCGGCGCTGCGCGCCATAGGGCAGTTCGCCGGCCGGATCGTCGGCGCGTTCGATGAGGCCGAATCGGTCGAGAAAAAACCGCGCCTTGTCGAGCGCGGCGCGTTCGGCGGCTGCGTAGGAGGGAAAGCCGAGCACGCCGAGCACGGTGTAGCCGGATGCGAGCATCAGCGGGTTGTGCTGCGCCACCAAGAGATTTTCCAAAACCGTCATGCCGGCAAACAGCCGGATGTTCTGGAACGTGCGGGCGACGCGAGCCCGTTGCGCCACCAGATAATCCGGCATGCGCTCGAGCAGGAACAGCGCGCCGTCCTGGCGCACGACGCCGCGCGCGCCGCTGTCTGTGAGGCTTTCGAGCGCCTCCCACACAGCCGGCGCGCCCCGGCGCAGCGCGATGCGGCCTTCGCTCGGCCGGTAAAAGCCGGTGATGCAATTGAACACTGTGGTCTTGCCGGCGCCGTTCGGCCCGATCAGCGCGGTGATCGAGCCACCTTTGACCGCAAAGGACAGATCGTCGACCGCGACCAGGCCGCCGAACCGCATGGTCAAATGCTCGACTTGGAGCACCGTTGTCTCGTCGCGCGCCATCAGCCGCGGCCCTCCGCGACCAGGTCGGCGCCGATGGTCTTCTTCTCCTTGAGAAACACCGACGGATCGCGGGTGGCGATCAGGCCGCGCGGCCGCCAGATCATGATCAGCACCATGGCGAGACCGAACAGCAGCATGCGGTATTGCGTCGGGTCGAAGGTCTGTCCGAAAATTTCCTTGAGGAAAGTAAGCTGGCGCAGAATTTCGGTGCCGCCGATCATGACCACGGCGGCGATGGCGACGCCGATCTGGCTGCCCATGCCGCCGAGCACGACGATCGAGAGCACGGTCGCCGATTCGATAAACGTGAAGGATTCCGGCGAGACGAAAGCTTGCCGCGCCGCGAAGAACGAGCCGGCGAAGCCAGCGAACATCGCCCCCATGGCAAACGCCGTGAGCTTGGTGTTGGTGGTGTTGATGCCGAGCGAGCGGCAGGCGATCTGATCCTCGCGCAACGCTTCCCAGGCGCGGCCGATCGGCAGGCGGCGCAGCCGCACGGTGATGAAGCAGGTCAACAGCGCCAGCGCCAGAATGACGTAATAAAGAAAAATGACGCGATAGGCGGGGGAGAATTCAAGACCGAACACCGCGGCGAAGCCGTTATCGTCGGCGGTAAACGGGATGCCGAACAAGGTCGGCCGCGGAATGCCGGTGATGCCGGCGTAGCCATTGGTGAGGTCGACCCAGTTGATCAGGACAAGCCGGACGATCTCGCCGAAGGCGAGCGTGACGATGGCGAGATAATCGCCGCGCAGCCGCAACACCGGAAAGCCGAGCAGAATGCCCCAGAACGAGCTCAAAATGCCGGCAAGCGGCAGCAGGATCCAGAACGACAGGCCGAAGTTCTTGGCAAGGAGCGCATACGAATAGGCGCCGACCGCGTAAAACGCGACGTAGCCGAGGTCGAGCAGGCCGGCGAGCCCGACCACGATGTTGAGCCCCCAGCCGAGCATCACGTAGATCAGAATCTGGATGCCGAAATTGTCGACCCAGCGCAGCGCGCCGCCGAAACCGACGATGGCAATGACGCCGATCGGGTAGACGACGACAAAACCGATAGCGAACGGCACCAGCCATTTGCGAACTCGGCCCGACCATGCGGTGGCCGCCGCCGGCTTCGGCCGCTCGGCGCGACGCGCCAGCCACGGCGCCAGCACGACCGAATAGGCGAAGCGGCCGCCCGCGATCGCAAGAATCAGCGCGAGCAACAGTGGCCAACGCGTCGTCAGGATCAGCGCGTCGCGGATGTTGGTGACGGTCTCAAACCCGATCAGCGGCAGGAACAAGCCGAAGGCGATGAGCCCAGTGACGCCGGCATCGCGCAAAGCGCCGGCGATATCAACGCGCCGGGCCTTGGGCGCGGCCGCCATGTCAGACCTTTTCAACATCCGGGCGGCCGAACAGGCCTTGCGGCAGGAAGATCAAGGTGATCGCCAATACCGAAAAGGCGGCGACGTCCTTGTAGTCGATGGAAAAGTAGGCCGACCACAGCGTCTCGATCAGGCCGATCAGAATGCCGCCCACCACCGCGCCAGGGAGCGAGCCGATGCCGCCCAAAACCGCCGCCGTGAACGCCTTGACGCCCGGCACGAAGCCGTCGGCGAAATTCACCACGCCGTAGTACATCAGATACATGGTGCCGGCGACCGCGGCGAGCGCGGCGGCGATCACGAAGGTCATGGAAATGGTGCGGTCGACGTCGACGCCGACCAGCGCCGCCATCTTCTGGTCCTGCTCGCAGGCGCGCTGCG
>JASHXZ010000724.1 GCA_030043285.1 Xanthobacteraceae bacterium
GCGCCGCGCAGGGCCTCGGCCCAGTTCTCGCCCGCGCGCTTGCACGAGCAGCCGGCGACCAGCTCCTTGCGATAGCGGAAGGCATTCGGCAGTGCGGTGTATTGCTGGCTGGTGGTTGAGACCGCCTGGCTCACGTCCTCGCCCGGATTGCGGTAGGTGAACAGCGTGACGTCGGCGGCCGGGCACAGGCGATGGCAGGTTTGGTCATCGTCGGCGAAGTGGCTCGGCACCGTGGAGTAGGAGACCGGGAAGTAGTAGCCGTCGCAGGTGCGTACGCACACCGTGTGGAACGTGCCGGCTGGCGCACCGTCGCCGTTCGGATTGACGATGGTGCCGCCGCCAAGCAGCGCTTCAAAAAAGCCCTGCGGGCCGGAGGCACGCGCCGCCGCGGTATATTGCGCGCCGCAATTATTTTGCGCCAGCTGCGCGACAACGGCCTGATGCTGCGCCTGTCGATCACTGCTGCCGCTTTTGAGCTGCTCGAGATCGCTCATCATGTGGTCGAGGTTGCCGCGCATCTCCTGAATCTGTGTGTTCAGCGGCGCGCATTGTGGCGACAGGCCGGAGAACAGCGAGAAGAAACCCTGACCGGCGCAGCCGACGCTTCGCGCCTTCGCCAAGACGCGGTCGAGATCGGCCTGCTGCTTGGCGATGGCGTCCTCGTCGCGCTTGATTTGCGCGGCGCGGTTCGGATCCGACGCGTAGCTGTCGACCGAGGCGAGCTGGGCTTCAAGGCGCACGCAGACCGGATTGGAAGCCTGGATCGGCTGGGCCGGCGCGCCGCCCTGTGGCGGATATCCCGGAGCCGGGCGCGCCTGTGCCGGATAAGGCTGCGCCGGATAAGGTTGCTGACCGGGAGAAGCCTGTTGGGCGGGGTAAGGCTGAGCAGGATAAGGCTGCTGAGCAGGGTAAGGCTGTTGGGCCGGATAAGGCTGAGCCGGATAGGGCTGCTGCGCCGGATAGGTCTGTTGAGCGGGATAGGGCTGCTGCGCCGGATAGGGCGGCGGATAGCCTTGCGCGGCAGCGACGCCGGCCAGCGCGAGCACACCCAATGTGGCTGCGCCCAGATCGCGCGCAAGCTTGATCATTTACCGGCTTCCCCGACCCGCTTTCCGAGCCGATTCGATGAAGCCGGTCAATGGTGTCCAAAGGATGACACTACTCCGCGTCCGGCTGGTTCTCGGGCCGCGCCCGTTCGAAGGCCGGCAGCTCGAGACATGCGGCCTCGACAGCAACAATCTTTGGAAATGGATCGAGCGGCACTTTGAGTCGCCGCGCATTATAGACCTGCGGCACCAGGCAAATATCGGCGAGCGTCACGGTCTTGCCGCACGCATAGGGGCCGGGCTCGATCAGCGCTTCGAGTGCGGCAAAACCTTCGCGCACCCAATGATGATACCAGGCGTCGATCGCGCTCTGCTCCTGGCCCATCTGGTGTTTCAGATAGCGCAGCGGGCTGGTGTTGTTCAGCGGGTGAATATCGCAGGCGATGAGCTGCGCCAGCGCCCGCACTTTTGCGCGCGCGATCGGATCCTTGGGCAGCAACGGCGGCTCGAGATGGGTCTCGTCCAAATATTCGATGATGGCGAGCGACTGGATCAAAATCTCGCCGCCGGGCGCGACCAGCGCCGGCACCCGCATTTGCGGATTGACGGCGCGGAACTCCGGCCGCCTGTTATGACCGCCGTCCTTGACCAGATGCACCGGCGCGGCGTCGTAGCTCAGGCCTTTGAGATTGAGCGCGATGCGCACGCGATACGCCGCCGACGAACGGAAGTATGAGTAGAGCTTCACGTCATTCTCCTTTCGTCATTCGTTCTCCGCCGCCATCTCGGCGACCAGCTGCGCCGAGCGCTCGGTGAGCTGCGCAACGGCGCGGTCGAACGCTTCGCGGTCGGATGGCGTCAGGATGTCGGTGAGGCGGCGGGCGAACGCAAGCGCATGCGGCGCGACCTCTTCGTACATGGCGCGGCCGCTTGCGGTCAGCGACAGAAACGACTCGCGCATGTCGGCGCGGTTGCTGCGCCGCGCCAGGAGTCTGCGCTTCTCCAGAAGCGCAACGGCGCGCGACACCTTGGTCTTGTGCATGTGGGTATGGGCGCTGATCGCCTTGGCGGTCATCATGCGGTATTGGCCGAGCGTCACCAGCACCCGCCATTCTGGCACGCCGATCCGATAGCGGCGGGCATAAACCCGCGACAGCGCCAGCGAGACGAGGTTCGCCACGACGTTGAGCTGATAGGGCAGAAACTGTTCGAGTTTCAACGCCGCATCGTCGCCGCTCGAAGCCGGGGCGCCGACGGCGGGGTTGTCTGCGATGTGCTTGTGCATCGCCCGTTGGCTGCCCATGGCTTCATCCCACGCACCCCGCGACGGGCCGATTCCGGCATCGGCGGCGCTGTTTCAAGATGGACGAACTCGCCGCCGCGCGCAACGCGGGATAGTCGGTGCGCGTTCGCCCATGTTATGATGATAACAGGCGCCGCGGCTCAAAATGGCGCCGGAACGGGGGAGATGTTTCATGTCGGAAATGGCTGCACCGCGACCGCTGGTCCCGGCCTTTGCGGGAATCTACAGCGCGCTCGATCCGCTGTCCCTGCCGTTGTTGCGCTTCACCATGGGCGTGATCCTGATGCCGCATGGCTGTCAAAAGCTGTTCGGCTGGTTCGGCGGCGCCGGCTTCGAGAAGTTCATCGGGTTCTTCGACAAAATGGGCTGGCACCCGGCGGCGTTCTGGGTGGCGCTGGTAGCGCTGACCGAGCTGGTCGGTGGCTTTCTCCTGGCGATCGGTTTCCTCACACGCTTCGCCGCGGCCGCGATCGTCATCTTCATGATCAACGCGGTGTGGGCTACCTCGGCGAAAGGGTTCTTCTGGAGCCAAGGGGGCTGCGAATACTCGATCGTGATCGGCGTCGTCGCGCTGGTGTTTTTGATCCGCGGCGGCGGCCGGTTCTCGGTCGATCAGGCGCTGGGTAGCGAGCTATAGGCCAACGCTCAATCTATCCTCTCCGTCATTGCGAGGAGCGAAGCGACGAAGCAATCCAGAACGGCGCCGCCGCACTGGATTGCTTCGCTTCGCTCGCAACGACGATTTGGTGGACCCTACCGCGTGCACTCGATGGCGACGAAACGGTCGCAGCGGGCGCCGTTGCAGGAGCTGCTGCCGTCGGAGGGAATGGCGCCGGTAATGTCGTCGCGGTCGACCTTGCGGAACGACAGGGCCTGGGCGAATTCGTGCGAGCGGCAATAGGAATTGGCGACGGTGCGGCCGCACGGCGCGCCGGTCGCGAGGCAATTGTCGACCCCGTAGCCGTCGGCCTGGTTGGCGATGATGAAAAGCCGCTTTTCGGCGTGGGCGGCGCTCAGCATCAGAGCCGCGATGGCGGCTGTTGCAAGGAACAAACGCATGAAAAGCCCCCTCTGGCGGCCAGAGGCCCGCACAATGGGTTGCAATAAGGCGTAAGTTTGCGCCGGTGCGGTGAAGGTTTCGTTAACCGGCGCGGCGGGCGGAGCTCGGCCTTCCCACGCTGCGCGTTGAGTCGCAATCCGGAAGACCGCGGAAATGTGCGGAAGGAAGGTGCCGGACCTTGACGCGCCGGCCGTCCTCCCCCATTCTCCGCGCCATGAACGGCCTTAACCTGATCTGCGGCATTTGCCGGGAGATTATTCGCTAGCCACAACGCTGGCTGCGGCCGTCTTTTCTCCACTCGAGAATCCTGGGACGCCCGGCCAGCAAGGCCGATCCGGCGTTTTTCTTGGCATGCGGTGCGACGACCGAACCGAAGTGCGGCGATGGAACTCAGGCTCTACGATACGCTGACGCGCGAGAAGCGGGCTTTCGTCCCGCTCGATCCGTCGAACGTGCGCATGTATGTGTGCGGGCCGACGGTCTACGACTTCGCCCA
>JASHXZ010000725.1 GCA_030043285.1 Xanthobacteraceae bacterium
CCGTCGGGCTGCGGCAAGACCACGTTCCTGCGCATCATCTGCGGGCTCGAGCGGCAGACCAGCGGCGATCTTCTGATCGGCGGCGACCTCGTCAACGACATACCGCCGCGCGCCCGCGGCGTAGCGATGATGTTTCAGAGCTACGGGCTCTATCCGCATTTCACGGTGCGCCACAACATCGCCTTTCCGCTGAAGACGCAAGGCATTCCCGGCGCCGAGATCAACAAGAAGGTCGAATGGGCTTCGCAGTTGCTCGGCATCGGTCATCTGCTCGACCGCCGGCCGCGCCAGCTCTCGGGCGGCGAACGCCAACGGGTTGCGCTCGCGCGTGCGCTGGTGCGCCAGCCGACCGCGCTCCTGCTCGACGAGCCGCTTTCGAATCTGGACGCCAAATTGCGCACCTCGGCGCGCCAGGAGATCAAGCAATTCCAGCAGCGCGTCGGCGTCACCACCATCTACGTGACGCACGATCAGGTCGAAGCCATGGGCATGGGCGACCGCATCGCCGTGATCGACCGCGGCCGGGTGCGGCAGGTCGGCACGCCGTCGGAAATCTACAATGATCCCGCCGATCGCTTCGTCGCCACCTTCGTGGGCGCCCCGCCGATGAATATCGTCGCGCGCAACGGCGGCTATCTCGGATTCCGGCCGGAAAATTTCCTGCCCAAGGACATGGTCAAGGACGCCGCTTTCACCGAATTCAAGTTCCGCGTCGACCGCTCCGAGTATCTCGGTGCCGAGCGGATCGTCTACGGCGCACTGGATGGTTTCGACCCGAAGGAAGTGATCACGGCGAAACTTCCTCCGGCGCACGTCGCCGAGGAGTGGATCCGGCCCGGCGAGTGGCATCCGTTCGCCGTGCGTGATGCCGCGCTGCGCCATTTCGACAACGAAGGCAAACGGACGAGCCGCCACTAGAAGGCCTATTCGCCCATGGTCGCCATCGCCGACTCAGTGCCCAAGCCGGTCTCACGCTTCCGGTTCATCCTGGATCGGCGCAGCGTGCTCGGCTCGCTCATGGTCGCGCCGGCGGTCCTCTACGTGCTGTTGCTGGTCGGCCTGCCGTTCCTGATGGCGGTATATTATTCGCTCAGCGCCTACACGATCTACGATCCGTCGTGGAGCTTCGTCGGCCTCGACAATTTCGAAGATGTCGTGGAAGACCCAGTTTTCCGGCAGACGCTTTACAATACTTTCATCTTCACCTTCGGCTCGCAGATCCTCGGCCTCATCCTCGGCAAGTTCGGCGCGCTGGTGCTGCTGCGGCCGTTTCCGGGCCGCAAGCTCGTTCGCGCACTGGTGATATTGCCGTGGGCGGTGCCGATCGCGCTCGCCACGGTCGCCTGGCAGTGGATGTTCGATTCGCTTTACAGCGTCATCAACTGGACGCTGATCGCGCTCGGCTTGGTCACCCGTTCGGACGCGCCAAACTGGCTCGGCACGCCGCATCTGGCGATGCTGTCGGTGATCGTCGTCAATGCCTGGCGTTTCTTTCCGTTCGCGATCGTCATTTTCCTCGCCGGCATCACCGCCATCCCGCAGGACGTGCTTGACGCCGCCACCGTCGACGGCGCCGGGTTCTGGCGGCGCAACTACCAGATCATCATGCCGATGATCCTGCCGATCGTGGCGGTCGGTCTGATCTTCGGCATCGTGTTCACCTTTACGGATCTCTCCATCGTCTTTCTGATGACCATGGGCGGCCCGGTCGGCGCGACCTCGGTGCTTGGCTTCGCCGGCTTCCAGACCGGCATCGTCTCCGGCGACGTGTCGCATGGCGCCGCCATTTCGCTGTTCATGCTGCCGGTGCTGTTCATCGTCGTTATTGTGATGCTGCGCTTCATCCGGCGGCGGGAGATCTGACATGCGGCGCGGCAGCCTCACCGGCGTCCTGCAGGAAACCTCGTTCTACGGCGCGGTGGCGTTCTTCTTCGTGCTCGCGGCGTTTCCGTTCTATTGGATGGTGATCACGTCGTTCAAGACGAACAGCGACCTTTATAACGTCCACGTCACGCCGTTCTGGTTCCACGACCCGCCGACGCTCGACCATTTCCGCTATCTGTTCGACAAGACCCTGTTCACGACCTGGCTCTTGAATTCGCTGATCATCGGCGTCTGCGTTACCGCCATCACGCTGGTCACCGCGCTGCCGGCCGCCTACAGCCTGGCACGCATGACCGGCCGCAAGGGCGAAGCGCTCGGGATCGGCATCTTTCTTACCTACCTGGTGCCGCCGACGCTGTTGTTCCTGCCGTTGTCGCGGGTGATCGTCGATCTCGGCCTGCAGAACTCGATGTGGGCGCTGGTCGTCGTCTATCCGACCTTCACTATCCCGTTCTGCACCTGGCTGCTGATGGGATTCTTCAAGGCTCTGCCGGTCGAGATCGAAGAGGCCGCGATCGTCGACGGCTGCAGCCTGTTCGGCGCTTTCATCAAGATGGCGATCCCGCTGTCGCTGCCCGGCATCCTGACGGTCGTGATCTTCACCTTCACCCTGACCTTGCAGGAGTTCGTCTACGCGCTGACGTTCATATCCGCCGCCGCGCAAAAACCGATCACGCTCGGCGTAGCGACCGATCTCGTCCGCGGCGACGTCTTCTTCTGGGGCGAGATCATGGCCGGCGCGCTGATCGCCAGCGTTCCGGTGGCCATCGCGTACAATTTGTTTCTTGATCGGTTCATCAGCGGCATTACCGGAGGCGCGGTGAAGTAGCGCTGCATGCGACCGCAGGATAACGATTTCGGCCGATTATCCCGTGTTGCTCTTATCGATCAGAGAAAGCCGTCGATCGCAATGGCCAGCGTGTGTTTCGAAAGGATTGTTTTGTCAAGGGTCCTGACCGCCGAAGGCGGCGCTTCGCGCCCTTGACAAAACAATCCTTTCGAAACTTTGTTCTGCCATTGCGATCGACGGCGCACCGCGACGGGCTAAAGTGGAGGAGCTAAATCACCCGTGCAGCGCCTTATAATTCGTCAGCAATCCACTCCGTGACCGAGCGCCGAGCGGGCGCCCAACCGAGAGCGGCGGCCGCCTCGCCGCGCACGCGGCTGTTGGAGCCGAGCGAGAACGTCGCCGTGGCGCGGCCCCAGGCTGCGATCGCCGCTTCGGCGTTCCAGGATTGCGGCGCGCCGAGGCCGAGGCGCGTTGCGATCGCTGCAGCGATCTCGCCAAGCGACGCCTCGCCGCTCTCGACATACATGAACGTGCCGGCTGGCGCTTTGCTGAGCGCCAACAGATAAAGCGTGGCGACATCGCCGATGTGCACGTTGGACCACCGATTGAGCCCGCGGCCGATGTAGCGCACCACGCCCGAGGCTTTGGCTTGGCGCACCAGCGCGGGAATCTGCACGCTCTGCGCCGGCGGGCCCAGCGCGTGGCCGTAGATCATCGTATTGCACAGCACCGCCGAGCGGATGCCGGCGCCGGCGGCGCCGAGCACCAAACGGTCGATCGCAACGCGCGCCGCTTTGTCGGGCAACGGCGCGAGCGGCGTTACCTCGTCAAAGATCCGATCGGACGGCTCGCCCATGGCAAGATCGGCGACGATGCTGCTGCCGCTCGAATGAATGAGCGGCTTGCCTGAGCCAGCAAGTCCGGCAATCAGGGCTTCGACGGCGCCGCGGTGGTCGCTCGAAGCCGCATTGACGACGGCGTCCGCGGCACGGGCTTCCGCCTGCAGCAGCGCCGGCTCGCCGAGGGTACCGACGACCGGCTCGATGCCGTGTGCGGCGACGGCTTCGGCCTTGGCCTTGTCGCGCACCAGGCCGCGAACCGTGTGACCCGCCGCGACCAGGACCGACGCCACGGCGCCGCCGATGAAGCCGTTTCCTCCGGTCATGAAGATTCGCAACGGACTTGCCTCGACATTGCGACCGATCGGACCGACGCCGCGAGCCGCGCTACTGCGGGCTCGCTTCGCCGCTTATGGGAGTCTTAATTTTACAGCCAAACCCCGCAATGGCGTAATCGAGGCTGATATCGGGAAACACAGTCTTGAGGAGCGAAGTGCCAAAGCCTTGCCGGCTTGGCGGCGCTACCGGCGGTCCATCGTGTTCCGTCCACCGGAATAGCAGCACTCTGCTGCCGCCGTCATTCACAACATTCCAGGACACCGCGACGCGTCCGGCCTTGAGCGACAGCGCGCCATACTTGGCGGCGTTCGTCGCCAGTTCGTGCACTGTCAGCGAAAAATTTTGCGCATGGTGCGGGCCCAACGTGACGTCGGGTCCTTCGACCTTGGCCTGACCCGCAAACGGCGCCAATTCCGTGCGGACGGTTTCGCCAAGGTCCGCCCCGATGTGGCTCGATCTGGTGAGCTGCCGATTGGCCCGCGCCAAGGCTTGCAATCGTGCCTCGAAGGCGGTGCGGGCTTCCGGCAGCGAACGGTCGCCGGCCAGGCTGCTGTGGGCGATAGCCTGAATCACGGTCAACAGGTTGCTGCTGCGATGCTGCAACTCGCGAAGCAGAATCGTCTGGAGTTCGACCGACCTGTTGCGCTCCAAGTAGTCCGCTGTTTGGCGGCCAAGCAAATCCAAGAAGTGAAGTTCTCTTTCGCTCGGACGGTGCGGCTCGGCAAAGTGGGGCGAGATCGTGCCAAGGACATCGCCGTCGCTGCTCAACAACGGCATGGCAATGATGGCGCGAACGCCTGCCTCGGCGATGACCTTCTGGGCGGCCTGGCCGGCGAAGATGTCGCTCGCCATGATGTCTTCGACGATGACGAGTTCGCCGGACTGCATCGCGCGCGCCGACGCGGCTGCCTCATCGCGCACGTACTTGGAAAATTCCAGCAGCGACCGTTCAAATCCGCGCTGCGCAGCAATGGTCAATGCGTGCGAATCCTTGTCGAACAGCTGCAGAATTCCCTTTGCGGCGCCGGTCAGCGCTATGGCGGCATCAAGCGTTTCATTCAGGCACTGATCGACGGCTGCGCCTGAACGCACGCAAAGGCTGCCGTGCGCCCGCAGAATGGTCATGGCCTGCAAATCGGAGGCGATGCGTTTCTCGAGGCTCTGCCGCAGCTGCGCCATCTTCAGATTGGTGCCCACGCGCGCGAGCAGTTCACGGGCGCTGAACGGCTTCACCACGTAGTCGTCGGCACCCTCCTGCAGGCCCTCGATACTGGCGTCTTCCCCGGCACGGGCCGATAAAAGGACCACGGGCACTTCGGCCAACAGCGGGTCAGAGCGAATCTCGCGGACCAAGCCGAACCCGTCGAGACGCGGCATCATGACGTCGCTGAGCACCAGATCAGGACGCGCTGCGCGCATCGCCGCAAGCGCCGCAGCTCCGTCCGCGACGGCTCGCACGCGGTAATAGGGGGCGAGCAGCCGGCTGATATATTCGCGGATGTCGGCATTGTCGTCGGCGAGCAGTACGGTCGGCCGCTCACCTTCGCCGTTGGCGTCGATGACAGGATCGTACAACAGCTCGGGTTCGATGGCGCCTGCCGTCCTGGATTCCGGGCTGCCGGATACCCAGCGCAACGCTTCCTCGACGTAAGGCTGGGCGCCAAGCGCAGTCGAGACTTGTCTTCGCTCGGCGCGCAGACGATCGGCCGGCAAATGGCTGGAGCCAAAAGGAATCGTGACCCGAAACGTGGTGCCCACCGCCGCCACGCTGTCGACGGTCACCACGCCGCCATGCAGCTTGCTCAGCTCCTGCACGAGGGCAAGGCCGATGCCGGAACCCTCATGGGTCCGGCCCTCGGCGCCCTCGACGCGATGGAACCGATTGAAGATCATCGGCAGTTCGTGCGCCGGAATGCCGATGCCGGTGTCCTCGACCGAAAGCATCGCCATGTCATTCTCGCGGCGCAGCCGAACGACGATCTCGCCGCGCAGCGTGAACTTGATGGCATTCGACAGGAGATTGAGAACGATCTTCTCCCACATCTCGCAGTCGACCCAAACCGGCTCGCCGAGCGGTGGACAATCGACGCGCAGCTGCAGACCTGCCTTGTCGGTCGCGCCGCGAAACTCGCTGGCGAGATCGGCGGTGAAATGTGCAAGGTCTACCGGCTCGTAGGACGCCTGCACGCGGCCGGCTTCGATCCGGGCGAAATCGAGCAGCATGTTGACGAGCCGCAGCAAACGAAGTCCGTTGCGGTGAATCAAAGTCAGGTTTTCGTGCACATGGCCGGATTGGTCCGTCGGGCTTCTGAGTGCTTCTTCCAGCGGCCCCAACATGAGCGTCAGCGGCGTGCGGAATTCGTGGCTGATGTTGGAGAAGAATGTCGTCTTGGCGCGATCGATTTCGGCCAGCGCCTCGGCGCGGCGGCTTTCCTCCTGATAAGCGCGCGCGTTGGCGATGATGGTGGCGATCTGCGCCGCCATCAGCTCGAAGAAACTGCAATAGAGGTGGTCGAGCCGCAGCCGCGAGCTGACGCCCGCAACGACGAAGCCGACCAGCTCGCCCGGTCTATTGGAATGTAAAGGCACCAGCACGGCCGAATACGGCGCTTCGCCCCATGGCCCGAGCGGGACATCATGCAAACGGCGCGCGAGGTTTTCGGCGACAACGATCTCCCGACGTTGCAGCACCTCCGCCACAGGCCAGGGTGCGGCCGATGCATCCGTCGGCATCTGCAATGGGCTGAACGCTTCGCCGCGTGCAATTCCCGCCGCTCCGGCAAGGCGCACCTCGCTGCCTTTGGGATCGACCAGATACAGCAACGCGAACGGAACATCCTTGGCGTGATTGGATAGCACCGCTGCGGCGACTGCGCACGCGTCCTCGGCAGTCTTGGCGTGCGAAGCGCGCGAGCCGAGGTCGCGCAGGACAACGATGCGCCGTTCGCCTACGACCTTTTCGGTGATCTCGTGAACGGTCGCCAAAACGCCACCGATCCCGCGCGTGGCGGTCTCGTCCGGCACCGGGCTGTAGGCGACCGTGAAATGCGACTCTTCGAGAAATCCGTGGCGATTGATGTGCAACTCGATGTCTTCCATCCAGGTCGCCGCACCGCCTTCGAATGGCGTATCGATGAGCGGCTTGAGCACGGACCAGATTTCGGACCATACCTCGCTGACCGGCTGGCCCAGCGCCGCGGGATGTTTGGTGCCGAGGATGGGCCGGTAGGCATCGTTGTAAATCGAGATGTAGCGCGGCCCCCACCACAGCAGCAGCGGGAAGCGATTGGCGAGCAGAAAACTCACCATCATGCGCAGGCTGGGCGACCACTGTTCGGCTGGACCGATCGGCGTCTTCGACCAATCGAAGGAGCGGATCAACGACCCCATTTCGCCGCCGTCGGGGAATGGCTCGGGTCTCGGTCCGGCTCCGGCCGCATCGGCTTGGCGCTTAGAGCTTCGCAGCGCTTTTGGCGACCGGCTGCCCATCACTCTCTCACTTGACAGGGTCATGTCCTATCGCTGCCATTCCCTGGCGGACCGCTCTGCGCTTGATTCGGAGGGGCAGACGATGGCGCTCAGGGACCCCAGTCCCTGCGCGAACCCCCACAGCGTGCAACTCGGCTCAGGACGGAAAGTTCCACCGACTGAGTTGGTCGTATCGCCCATGGTCGTTGCCACGCCCATCCCTGTCGATACCGCCGGGCTCGACACCGTCGGACTGTCGCGCCGAACGCTGCTCGCCTGCGCGGCCGTGCTTGGTGGGCGCCGACTAGTCTAATTGGAATGAGCGCGAACGGCCGAAACGCCCCAAGCCGCGACAGGGACAAGCCTTTGGATCGCGTGCAGGAGGTCTTTCCGCCTCAACGGCCGGAGAAGCCGTTGGCCTCGAGCATGATTTTGGTCGGGGCCCGCGCCGTCATCGTCGACGATCAGAATGCGCGGCACCTTTCCCGGGTCCTCATGCGGCCACGCCGAGGGCCAGTTCGATGGCGCGCATAAGCTCGTTGGCCCGGAACGGCTTCTTGAGCCGGATGACGTTGGTGAGGTCGCCCGCGGCCGGCAACAAGTCGAGGACGGTCCGCCCGCTGGATGAAAGAAACGCCCCCGACATTGCGATGACCGCCAAGTCTGGGGAGCGTTCGCGCATACACCTGATCAGCTTTACGCCGTCCATGTTGGGCATGAAAATGTCGACGATCGCGAGATCAAAATGTGCATTTTCCATCGCCAGCAGAGCGGTGCGGCCATTTTCGAATCCCGTAACCTCAAACCCGCTGGTTCGCAGCGCGACCGCAACCGCGGCCCTTGCGTACACTTGATCGTCGATGACCAGCACGTGCGGCATTCCCGTTATCCTCGTGGCTCGCGTACTATAACAATCATCGGTAAAAGCGCAGTTTACGCGCAACCTACTCGGCCGCGAATTTCTTGTGTTTGTTCGACCTGCCGATTCGGCGGCGGAAAGGTTTCAATGCCGGCGAGGATTTGACGCACCATGCCGGCGAGGTGCGATTTCCGATAAGGCTTCACCAGCAAATGCACGCCCGGGTCGACGCGGCCGTGATGGATGATCGCATTCTCGGCGTAGCCTGATGTGAACAGCACCTTAAGCGGCGAACGGCGCTTAGCCATTTCCTCGGAGAGCTCACGGCCGTTCATGCCGCCAGGCATCATCACGTCGGTGAGCAATAAATCGAACGGCTCGCCCGTATCGGCAATCGCCAGCGCTTCCGCGGCGTTGGCCGCGGTCAGGGTTTGGTAGCCGAGGTCCTGCAGCTGCATAATAAGGGAGCTGCGTACCAGCGGGTCGTCTTCCACCACCAGGATAGTTTCGCAGCCGCCCGCAAGCGCTGCTTCCGGCAGTTCCACGGCTTGAACGACATCGGCCGCGGCGCGCGGCAGGTAGAGCTTGAACGTGGTCCCCTGGCCTTCCTCGCTGCGCAGGTTGATATAGCCGTTCGACTGCTTGATGAAGCCGTACACCATGCTCAGCCCGAGGCCCGTTCCTTTGCCGACCGCCTTGGTGGTGAAGAACGGCTCAAATACCCGCTGACG
>JASHXZ010000726.1 GCA_030043285.1 Xanthobacteraceae bacterium
CGCATCGGCGAACTGGTGCGCGACAAGAAAATCGAGGGTGTCGCCGGGCTGCGCGACGAATCCGACCGCGACGGCTATCGCGTGGTTGTCGAGCTGCGCCGCGACGCGGTGCCCGACGTGGTGCTCAACCAGCTGTACCGCTTCACCGCGCTGCAATCCTCGTTCGGCGCCAACATGGTGGCGCTCGAGGGCGGCCGGCCGCAGGTGATGAATTTGAAGGACCTGCTCGCCTCGTTCGTCGCGTTCCGCGAGGAGGTGATCTACCGCCGCACCAAGCATTTGCTCGGCAAGGCGCGCGACCGCGCCCACATCCTGGTCGGGCTCGCCATCGCGGTTGCCAATATCGACGAGGTGATCCGGCTCATTCGCGCCGCCAAGGACGCCAACGAAGCGCGCGACCAGTTGATGAGCCGCGATTGGCCGGCGCGCGACGTCGCCACCATGGTCACATTGATCGACGATCCGCGCCACAGCGTTTCGGAAACCGGCACCACCCGGCTGTCGGCCGAGCAGGCCAAGGCGATCCTCGATCTGCGGCTGCAGCGGCTCACCGCGCTCGGCCGTGACGAGATCAAGGCCGAGCTCGACAAGCTCGCCGACGAGATCGCCGATTACCTCGACGTGCTGCGCTCGAGCGCCCGCATCCAGGCGATCGTCAAGACCGAACTCACCGCGATCAAAGACGAGTTCGCCACCCCGCGCAGAACCCTGATCGTCGATCAGGAAGGCGAGATGGAAGACGAAGACCTGATCCAGCGCGAGGACATGGTCGTCACCGTTTCGCATGCCGGCTACGTCAAGCGCGTGCCGCTGTCGACCTATCGGGCGCAGCGCCGTGGCGGCAAGGGCCGCGCCGGCATGCAGACCCGCGAGGAGGATTTCGTCACCCGGCTGTTCGTCGCCTCGACGCACGCGCCGCTCTTGTTCTTCTCGTCGCGCGGCCAGGTCTACAAGGAAAAAGTCTGGCGCTTGCCGCAGGCGGCGCCGCAGGCGCGCGGCAAGGCGCTGATCAACATTCTGCCGCTGCAGCAGGGCGAGACCATCACCACCATCATGCCGCTGCCGGAGGACGAGGCGACCTGGAGCACGCTCGACGTTATGTTTTCCACCACCCGCGGCACCGTGCGCCGCAACAAGCTGTCGGATTTCGCCGACGTGCGCCGCTCCGGCATCATCGCCATGAAGCTCGACGAGGGCGACGCCATCGTCGACGTGCAGATCTGCACCGAGAACGACGACGTGCTGCTGACCAGCGCCGCCGGGCAATGCGTCCGCTTTCCGGTCAACGACGTGCGGGTGTTCTCCGGGCGCACGTCCATGGGCGTGCGCGGCATCAATTTGGCCGACGGCGACAAGCTGATTTCGCAGTCGATCCTGCGCCACGTCGACGTCACCGCCGAGGAGCGTGCGGCGTATCTCAAGCGCGCCAATGCGGTGCGCCGCGGCACCAGCGGGGAGGGCGACGAGAACGGCGGTAATGGCAACGGCGATGGCGAGGAAGCGACCGGCGCCATCGAGCTCGGCCAGGAGCGCTACGTCGAACTGTCCGTCAATGAGCAGATCGTGCTGACGATCTCCGAAAAGGGCTTTGGCAAGCGCACCTCGTCCTACGAGTACCGCACCACCAATCGCGGCGGCAAAGGCATCGTCGCCATGTCGGTCACCGAGAAGAACGGCCGCATTGTCGCGTCGTTTCCTGTCGAGGAGACCGACCAGATCATGCTGGTCACCGACGGCGGCCAGCTCATCCGCTGCCCGGTCGACGGCATCCGTATCGCCGGCCGCGCCACCCAGGGCGTCATCGTCTTCAACACCGCCGACGGCGAGCGCGTCGCCTCGGTGGAGCGGCTCTCCGAGGAGGGTGAGGACAACGGCGGCGAGTGAGCTGGCAGCGATCGGGTCACTGAACTCGTCCTTACAAACGGCTTGCCGGCTTACGCGTGAGTATCATTGAGTTCAGCGAAGTCTATGTTTCTTAAGAGATCCGCGGCGGCTCTTTTGGGTCGCCAGACAGGGGTGGTGTAGCCGCCAGAAGACACTGGGCGCGCCGGTTGACCGCCTCCCACGACGTGGCCGATGGGAGTGTCCCGTGATCGTCACGAACTTCCCCCGAGCGGTGCGGGTCATCGAGCACACGTTGATACCGTTGAAAGACGGAACCATGTTGGCGGCGCGCATCTGGCTGCCGGTCGATGCCGAACAGAACCCGGTACCTGCGATCCTGGAGTATCTTCCCTACCGCAAGCGCGATGGCACCTACGAGCGTGACGCGCTAACTCATCCCTATCTGGCCGGTCACGGCTACGCCGGCGTTCGCGTCGACCTTCGCGGCAGCGGCGAATCGACGGGCTTGCTGTTCGACGAGTACGCCAAGCAGGAACAAGACGACGGCGTGGAGGTGATCGCCTGGCTGGCAGCGCAGTCCTG
Organism: Xanthobacteraceae bacterium; assembly: GCA_030043285.1. Taxonomy (GTDB): domain Bacteria; phylum Pseudomonadota; class Alphaproteobacteria; order Rhizobiales; family Xanthobacteraceae; genus BOG-931. The sequence goes on from JASHXZ010000726.1 coordinate 2,428, forward strand.
GTGCAATGGCTCGGTCGGGATGATGGGAATTTCCTGGGGTGGGTTCAACGGACTTCAAATCGCGGCGCGCCGTCCGCCGGCTCTCAAGGCAATTGTCAGCATTTGTTCATCCGACGATCGTTACGCCGACGACGCGCATTACATGGGCGGCACGCTTCTCACCACCGCCGCACTCGAGTGGGCGTTTTTCTTTTTCGGCTTGATGTGCCTGCCGCCTGATCCGGCGCTCGTCGGCGGCAGCTGGCGAGCGATGTGGTTGGAGCGCCTCCAGAACATACCGCTGTTCCAGGAAAATTGGCTGCAGCACCAACGCCGCGATGCGTATTGGAAGCACGGATCGGTATGCGAGAATTACGCAGCGATCCAATGCCCGGTCTACGCCGTCGGCGGCTGGACCGACGGTTATAAGAATACGATTCCGCGTCTCCTAAAGGGGCTAAAGGTGCCTCGCAAGGGTCTTATCGGGCCATGGGCGCACGCTTATCCGCACTTTGCATTTCCCGGCCCCCAGATCGGATTCCTCCAGGAAATGCTGCGCTGGTGGGATCATTGGCTGAAGGGCGTCGATACCGGCGTGATGAATGAACCGATGCTGCGTGCTTGGATGATGGAAAGCGTGAAGCCGGCGTCCCACCACGCCACGTTGCCCGGCCGGTGGGTTGCCGAATCTTCTTGGCCGCCGGAAACACTGACAACCCGTCGATTGTTCTTAACAGACGCTGGACTTCGAGAGACGAGCGCGCCTTTGACGACCCGGGCCGTCTGCTCGCCGCAGACACTCGGCAAGTTTTCCGGCGACTGGGTTCCATTCGGTCGCGGTCGTGACCAGGCCGGCGACCAGCAAGAAGACGACGCCCGCTCGCTGACTTTTGAGACGCCGCCGCTGACGGAGGCAATAGAGATCCTGGGCGCTCCGATCGTCACGCTCGATGTTGCGTCCGACCGGCCAATTGCGAATCTGGTGGTGCGGTTATGCGATGTGCACCCGTCTGGCGAATCGCTGCGCGTCAGCTATGGTGTGCTCAACCTCACGCATCGCGACAGCCACGAACAGCCCGCCCTGCTCGCAATAGGCGAGCGCTGTCGTGTGCGTATCCAGCTCAACGATGCTGGCTCGGTATTTCCACCCGGCCACAAGGCAAGGCTTGCGGTATCGACCGCGTATTGGCCGATGATCTGGCCCAGCCCGGAAATCGCCACCGTGCAGATTTTTGCTGGCATGCTCGATCTGCCGCAGCGGCCGCCCAACGTCGCCGACGACAGACTCTCACCCTTTCCCGAACCGGAGACGGCGCCACCAGAGAAGCCAACCATCCTTCATCGCGATGGCGTGCGAATTGAACGCATCGACCGCGTCGGTCTGGAATTAGGCACGCAGTGGAAGTCGCAATATCATGTCGAGGAGAACGATCCGCTCAGCGCCGTTGCCGAACTGCACAATATCCAGACCGTGGCGCGAGACGAATGGCAAATCCGGGTCGAGACGCAGATGCGGCTGTCGTCCACGGGCAATGCCTTTCGGCTGCAGGGCAGTTTGAGCGCCTGGGAAGGCGCAAAGGAAGTTTGTCGCCGCGACTGGGATCGCTCCATTCCACGAGATTTCATGTGATCGATTTGGTGTCGCGCATGACTTTCTGACGGACAGATTTGATCGGCGCTAGTGCGATGATGTAGCGAAGAAAGACCGGGAAAGAGGGCAGCATCGTGACAAACAATATCAACGATGGGCTCATCCTTGCGGCCCGTCTGCTTCTCGCGACACTGTTTCTGATTTTCGGCTGGAGAAAGCTGAGGGACTTTTCGGGCACCGTAAATCAGATGGTGCAGCTTGGCGTTCCGATGCCGGTATTGGCCGCTGCCGCCGCGACGTTCATGGAGCTTCCGGTAGCGTTCGCGATTGCCGTCGGCGCGTTCACACGTCTTGCCGCTGCACTCATGTTTTTTTACACGCTGGGAACTGCGCTTATCGGGCATCGCTATTGGACGATGGCAGGCAAGGAGCGAGTCGACGCCATGGACGGCTTTTATAAAAATTTGAGCATTATGGGAGGATTCTTGCTGATATATGCTTTCGGTGCCGGAAAATATTCGATCGATGTATGGTGCGGCATCGCGGCGCGATAATATCGGTATCCGAATTGGAGCCGGTTATGAGCCAAGTGGAAGTCGGGCAGAAAAGTTATCAGATGCCGCCGCAGGACGGCATTACCGTCGCACACTTTATCACCGTCGCCGACATGGAACGGTCGGCTCGATTTTACGAAAAGGTCTTCGGCGGCCGCATTCTAAGCAAAGGCGACAGCAAAGGCGCGCCATCATACATCCAGATCGCGAACACGTGGCTGATTGTCAATGTCGGCGGCGGTCCGACGCCCGACAAACCAACGGTCACGCTCAGCGTTCCCGCCGACCCCGATTCAGTCAACAGCTTTATGAATATCCGCGTTGCCGATATTCAGTCGTGCTATGAACTATGGCGAAGCCGAGGGGCCGAGTTCATAACGGAGCCAAAGGACAAGTACGGTGAAACGCGCTGCTACATTCGCGATCCCGATGGCTATATTATAGAGGTTGGGCAAAGCAAGCCGGGCGTAGCCTACGGCTAAACGGCAATGTTTGAAGGCCGAGATGGATGGCATCAACCCGGCGGTCAAGCCAAGCGGAACCGGTTGCGCCGAATGCTTGGCTATGGGCCGATGGTGGTTGCACCTTCGCAGATGCGCCGAATGCGGGCACATCGGCTGCTGCGATACTTCACCAAATCAGCACGCATCGAAGCATAACGCCGCTACTGGTCACCCGATAATCACGAGCTTCGAGCCGGGCGAACAGTGGTTCTACGACTATCGGACAGAGCGATTCTTCGACGGCCCGAAGCTTCACGCGCCGCATTCGCGTCCGTTGGATCAACCGGTCCCCGGGCCGGCCGGAGCAGTGCCCGCAAACTGGCAAAAGCTGCTTCACGAATAGAGGCCGGCTCATTGGCGCGGCCCGCAAGTCACGCGGTCCGATGTAGGCATTAGAATCGTCCCGCCTAGCATCGCCAGCTGATATGATTTATGAGTACGCGCGCTCCAGAGCAGGGTGGCATTGCGATGGCTGATCCAATTACGCTGAACAACATTACCATTCATCCGATCGTCGAGCAGCAGGGCGCGTGGTTCGAGATTTTCGGGTTTTTCCCGACCCTGAGCAAAGGCCAGTTCGACGAGAACCGCTCCTGGCTCGAGCCGACCTTCCTCAATCCGGCCAACAATTGTCTCGTATTCTGCATCCAGGCGTTTGTCATCAGGACGCCGCATCACAACATCCTGGTCGATGCCTGTGTCGGCAATCACAAGCCGCGTCCGACGCGGCCGTTCTGGAACATGCTCGACAGCGATCGTTTCGAGA
>JASHXZ010000727.1 GCA_030043285.1 Xanthobacteraceae bacterium
CTACGTCCTCCTCGGGCCGCTGCAATGCTGGCGGATACACCTCGTACTCCACCGGCGCTCCGTACGGCTCGCCGTAAGGCGGCGGCCCGTAGGGCGGCAGCACCACGCCGAGCGAGCCGGAAGCTGCCGGCACGATCCGCGTTACGTCGCGAATGGCGCCGGTGCGCGCGTCAAGCACAACGCGCATCAGGATGCCGCGATAGTCGGTGGCGCGCAGCACGTAGGTGGTGCCTTCGCGCAGCGGCGGCGCCAGCGGATCGAAACCGGCCGCCCGCACCGTGCGCATGATCTCGAAGGTCGGCACGAAGCCGGTCACGGGTATCGGCTGTGGCGCCGCGGCTGCTGGCTGCGGCGCAGACTGCGCAGCAGCGCCGGCAACAAGCGTCAGCAGAACGGAAGCCGCCAAGGATACCGGCAAGGATACCGCCAAGGATGCCGCGAAGGCCGCGGGCAACAATGCGGCCCGCAACACACCGAGCCTGACAGGCATACCCCCTCCCCGCTACGCAGTGCCTGTACGCGCCGGCAAGACGCTAGAGCCACGGAACGTCAAGCCCAATTGAGGCGGCGCTTTGGCGGGCTTTGACGACGTGCAGAATTATTTGCAGAGGTTCACGAACCGTTCGATGTCCTCGTCCCGCGTCGCGAACGAGGTGACGAGCCGCGCCAATACGGTGTCGGCCGGCAGACATAGCGTTTCACTTGATCGCACGTAGTAGCTTGCACCCGCCGCCTTGAGCTTGGCGTCGAGCGTGCGCGGCAGCGCCACGAACACCAGATTGGCCTCGACCGGGAAGGCCGGCGGCAAGCCGATCGCGGCGAGGTCCTCGCTCAAACGGCTCGCCATGGCGTTGGCGTGGCGCGCCAGGTCGAGCCAGAGATCGCCGTCGAGAAAGGCGGCGAATTGCGCGGCGAGGAAGCGGTGCTTGGAAAGAAGGTGACCGCCGCGCTTGCGCCGCTCAGCAAAAAACGCGGCGCGCGCCGGATCGAAAATCACCACCGCTTCGGCCGCCATGGCGCCGCCTTTGGTGGCACCGAACGACAGCACGTCGATGCCGGCTTGCCAGGTCAGCTGCGCCGGCGAGGCGTTAAGGCGAACAAGTGCGTTAGCAAAGCGCGCGCCGTCCATATGCACTGCAAGCGACCGGGCGTGGGCGATCTCGCTCAAAGCCGCGATCTCCTCGATGCGGTAGATGGTGCCGGCTTCGGTCGCCTGTGTGAGCGACAGCGCAGCGGCGACCATTTGGTGCGGGCTATGGCCACCATAGGAGGCGAGCGCAGATTTCAGTGTTTCCGGCGCGATCTTGGCGCCATTACCCGGCAGGCCGGCGAGCTTAAACCCGCCGCCGAAAAATTCCGGCGCGCCGCACTCGTCAGTGGCGATGTGGGACTCCGCGTGAGCGAACACGACGCCCCAGGGCGGCGCGATATGGGCCAGCGCCAACGCGTTCGCCGCCGTCCCGGTCGGCACCAGAAAGGCGGCAACCTCGCGCTCGAAGACCTCCGACAGCCGCCGCTCGACCCCAGAGGTCCAGTCGTCATTGCCGTAGCCGAGCGCATAACCGGCATTGGCACGCACGACGGCGTCGAGGATCGGCTGCGCGACCGGCGCGGTGTTGTCGCTGGCGAAGTTCATCGGGATGTCGTCGTTTTGTGCGGTGGTAAGCGTAAGCGGCCCATTGCGCTTGTACCAGGGCCGTGATCCACTTGTTTACGTCGGGATGGCAGGCGAGAGCGCAAGGCAAGCGCGATCGCGCGGACGGCAAAACGGCGCGTGCGGCGCAAAAAGCGTGTCGTAACCGCTTGTGTTTGTGCCCGGAATTTGCCATGTTCGGCATAGGACAGCATTGCTGTCCCAATTTGCGGCCCGCAAGCGTGCGGCTGGCTCTCCTCCCCCTGCCTTGCCAGGGAGGAGCGGCGAGGCCAGCACGGGTCGGTCGCGGCGGCGTATGGGCGTGCCGCCCGGCGAAACAGAGCCACGCTCGGCGCGAGCTTGCTAGGCTTGCCGGCAATACGTGTGGATCGCCCGCTGCACCGAATGCGCCGATGCGTGATCTGCGCAGGCCGGCGCGGAACGGGGGAGTGCGAGGACGACGATGAACGCGTCAGGGTTCGGCCTGTTTGATCCGGCGCTGGAGAAAGACTCCTGCGGCGTCGGATTCATTGCCGACATCAAGGGGCGCAAGTCGCACAAGATCGTCGAAGACGCGCTGACCATCCTGCTTAATCTCGAACATCGCGGCGCGGTCGGCGCCGATCCGCGAGCCGGCGACGGCGCCGGCATTCTGCTGCAGATACCGCATAAGTTTTTTGCCAAGGAGGCGGCAAAGCTTGGCTTCGATCTGCCGCCGCTCGGCCATTACGCGGTCGGCGCGCTGTTTCTGCCGCACGAGGCTGCGTGGCGGCAGGAGATCATGGACACCTACGCGGCGGTCGCCGCGCGCGAGGGTATGAAAATTCTCGGCTGGCGCGACGTGCCGACCGACAATTCAAATCTCGGCGAATCGGTCAAGCCGACCGAGCCGGTGCACAAGCAGGTTTTCATCGCGCGCAATCCGACGGTGAAGACTGAGGATGAGTTCGAGCGCCGGCTCTACATCCTGCGCAAGACCATCTCCAGCGCGATCTACAACAAGCGCGAGCGGCGCGCCTCGAACTATTATCCGGTGTCGGTGTCCTGCCGCACCGTGATCTACAAGGGCATGTTCCTGGCCGACCAGCTCTGCACCTATTATCCGGACCTGCACGATCCCGATTTCGAAAGCGCGCTGGCGCTCATTCACCAGCGCTTTTCCACCAACACGTTCCCGACCTGGTCGCTGGCGCATCCGTACCGGATGATCGCCCATAACGGCGAGATCAACACGCTGCGCGGCAACAACAACTGGATGGCGGCGCGGCAGGCTTCGGTGTCGTCGCCGAAATTCGGCGCCGATATCACCAGGCTGTGGCCGATCTCCTACGAAGGCCAGTCCGACACCGCCTGCTTCGATAACGCGCTCGAATTCCTCACCATGGGCGGCTACTCGCTCGCCCATGCGATGATGATGATGATTCCCGAAGCCTGGGCCGGCAATCCACTCATGAACGAGGAGCGCCGCGCGTTCTACGAATACAACGCCGCGCTGATGGAGCCGTGGGACGGACCGGCCGCCATCGCCTTCACCAACGGCCGCCAGATCGGCG
>JASHXZ010000728.1 GCA_030043285.1 Xanthobacteraceae bacterium
GGATGCCGAGACCTTCGGGCGCGTAATGATTGAACTGCGGCTCGGTCATGCGGTTGACCGACGGGATGATCAGGCCGATGCGGGCGCGCGGCTTGGCCAGCGCGGGGGCGAGGGTGTTTTGGCGTTCGAGAATGGCATCCATCTGGCGCCTCCGGTGACTTGTTAGGCTCAGTGTAGCGCCGTGGCTGGTGGTGCGCGAGGCGCCAGCGCGCGCATAAGATGTTCGCAGGTTTTCACTTTGTCGAGCATCATGATCGCATCGACGATGCGCTCGCGCGCCGCGGCCGACATGCGGTCCGCCATGAGCCGCGCGAATTTTTCCAACACGGTCTGCGCATCCAGGCCGCCGGGGGAAAATCCGGGCGGCGCCAGGATTTCGACGGCATGGCGGCGGCCGTCACGTCCAGTTGCGTCCAGCGCGCAGGGGTAGGCGCTGCCGGCGCGTTGTGCGAGATCGGCGTCGACGGTCGTTTCCAGCCGCGCCATCAGCATGCGCACTTTGGCATCGTTCCAGCGCTCGCCGGCGAATTGCGCAAGGCCGAACGTGCCGTCGATCAGCGTCACGGCAATGAGAAACTGCAGGCTGTGGTCGGCGGCCTCGCGCGACGCCGGCGCGATGCGGCCCGGATCGGCCAACTGGCGGCGAACGATCGGCAGGTCGGCAAAGGTCGCACGGATGCTGGCGAGGCTGTCGATGTCGCCGCCGACCAGCCGATGGAGCGAAAGCGCGGCGGCCACCGCGCTCTGGCCGCCGGCAAAGCACGGATAGGCTTTGATGGCGACGCGGCTGATGAAATGCTCCGCCGGCAGCGGCGCGTCGAGAATTTCTGCAGCGGAGTGTGGGACGTGGGCGAACACGGTCTTCAGCCCGTGCTCGGCCTCGAACAGGTCGAGCGGTCCGGTGACGCCGGCGGCAGCGAGCAGCGCCGCCTGCATGCCGCTTTGCGCGATCAGCGCGTTGGCGATTGATTTCGCCGCCGAGATGGCGCCTTCGCGCACCGCGACTGGTGTTGGCGCGCGGGCAGCGCCGAGCGCAATGGCGTGCGCGAGTTTTTCCGCATCGAGGCCGAGCAGCCGGCCCGCCATCGCCGGCGCCGCGAGACCCGAAATACTTATGCCGTCCCACGGCGAGTCGGCGCTCATCAGCGCCTTGCCGCGGCCGTAGATTTCGTAGCCGATGAGGATCGCGGCCAACAGCTCGCGGCCGCTCGCGCCGGCGAGCTCGGCAGCGGCGAGCGCCACCGGAATGTTGTCGCTCGGATGACCGCCGCGCGCGCCGCTTTGCGGATCTGCGCCCACCACGTAGTCGTTGAGATCGAGCACGCGGACAAGCGTGCCGTTTGCGAGCACCGCGTTCGGTGCGCTCATTTTGCGCGGCTGTCCAAGCACGGTGCATTGCGGCTTGTCGCCGAATGAGGCCAGCGTCGCCAGCACGGCACGGGCGCTCTCGTCATCGAGCGTCGCAAGCCCGCAGCCGATCGTGTCGAGGAGTACGAGCTTGGCCTGTTCGAATGCGCGCGGCGGAAAATCGTCGGCGCGCAGGCCCGCGACCCAACCCGCGAGACGCGCAATGGCGCTTTCGCCTGATGCGGACAACCGTGCCACAAGCGGCTCGCGGCGAACGATCAGTGCGCCGTGGCGTTCTGATCTGGATGCAGCAACAGCTTCTGGACGCGCCAATTGAGAATTTCGGCGACGTAGAGCGTGTTCTCGCTCGGGCAAGCGATGGCGTGCACCCAGCCGAACTCTTTGAGCTGTTTGCCGGAGCGGCCGAACATTCCCAAAACCTTGCCGTCGAGCGACAGCTTGTAGATGCGGCCTGGGAAGGCGTCGGAGACGTAGAGCACCTGGTTGGGCGGCGGCGTGATGCACAGCGCCCACGGCGCGCCCGGCGTCATGGTGCCGCCTTTCTCCAGATAGTTCGTCAGGTCGGGCTTGTTGCCGATCGCCGGCTGCGCGTTCGGATCCGGCGGAATGTCGATCCGGATCGTGCGCTGATACTGGCCGTCGCTGTCGAACACCTGGATGCGGCGGTTGTTGCGGTCGGCGACGTAGAGCAGACCGTGCGCGTCGGCGACGATGTTGTGCACCGTGTTGAACTGGCCTTCGCCCTTGCCGGGCTCGCCCCACGATTTCAGCCAGTCGCCGTCCTTGCTGAGCTTGGCGACGCGCGCGTTGATGTAGCCGTCGCTGATGAAAATGTCGCCGGCGGGATCCCAGGCGACGTCGGTCGGCTGGCGGAAGCGGCCGTTCTCGGCAGGCAGTGGCGGTTTGACATGCGCCCACGGCTTGGTCTCGGCGTCGGAGGCCTCCTGCTTGCGGCCGATCACCATTGCCACGCGCCCTTGCGGGGTGAACTTGATGATCATGTCCGAGCCCTTGTCGATCGCCCAGATATTGTCGTCGCGGTCGACACGCACCGCGTGGGCGAACGACCAGGCATAAAGGTTCTTGCCGATTTCGCGGATGAGGCGGCCGTCGGGCCCGAACTCCCACAACTGCGCCGCAGTATTGGCAAACGCCGGGCCATGGCTGCTGCCGCCGCGGTGGAACACGAAAACATGGCCCTTGGAGTTGACCGCGACGCCTGCAGCCTCGCCCATATAAAGGTCGGGCGGCAGCTTCAGCGCATCGGGTACGGAATCGTAGGCAATGAGCGGCGCTGACTGCTGCGCCAGCGCCGGCGCGCCGAGCAGCGCGAAGAGGACCGCGGCGACGACACGCTTCATGACTTCCTCCCTTGACCCTTTGCGCACAGTATATATTGCAGGCGGCACCGGCGGAACTTTTGCATGCGGCGTAAAGCGATGGATGCACCGGCGAAAAAATCGAAGCTGCTCAGGGGCGCGACAGGCGACTGGGAAGTCGTCATCGGCATGGAGGTGCATGCCCAGGTCGCCTCGCGGGCGAAGTTGTTCTCCGGCGCGGCGACTGCGTTCGGCGGCGGACCAAATGAGCACGTCTCGCTGGTCGACGCCGCC
>JASHXZ010000729.1 GCA_030043285.1 Xanthobacteraceae bacterium
GCCTACGCCGAGGTCGAGCCGCCGCTGATGAGCCGCGCCACCTCGATGACCGCCGCTGCCCAGCAGCTTTCGCTCTCGACCGGCGTCGCCATCGGCGCGCTGGTGGTCGAATTCATGCTGCGGCTCAACCACGGAGCCGCCATAAGCGCGGCCGAATTTCCCCCGGCGTTCCTCGCCGTCAGCGTCCTCACCGCCACCGCCGCGCTGATCTTCGTGCGGCTATCGCCCGACGCCGGCGCGCAGTTGGCGGGACGGAAGGCGGTCGCGCGGCGAGGTGTTTAGCCGTACGGGCGATATTATGAGGTGGGTAGCACGATCAGCAGACCGCGTCTGTTCTATGCTCCGCTCGCGCGAAACCCGCGCGCCAGCAGATAAAGTTCGGCGGAATCCGTGCGGCTTGCCGGCGGCTTGACGTGTTTGACGGTTTCGAAGTCGCGCTTGAGTTCGGCCAATAAGCCGCTTTCGGTGCCGCCCTGTAGGACCTTGCAGAGAAACGCGCCGCCGGGGGCGAGCACCTCGCGGGCGAAAGATGCCGCGGCTTCGGCGAGCGCGATGATGCGCAGGTGATCGGTCTGGCGATGGCCGGTGGCGTTGGCGGCCATGTCGGAGAGCACGACGTCGGCCTGGCCGCCGAGCAAGGCTTTCAGCTTCGCCGGCGCGGTCTCGTCCAAAAAATCGAGCTGCAGAAACTCGACGCCGGCGATCGGATTCACTTCCAAAATATCGAGCGCCACCACGCGGCCGCCTGGGCCGGCCCGGCGTGCAGCGATTTCGCTCCAGCCGCCCGGCGCGGCGCCGAGATCGACCACGCGGGCGCCAGCCTTGAGCAAATGATATTTGTCGTCGATTTCGGCGAGCTTGTAGGCGGCGCGGGAGCGAAAGCCCTCGCGCTTGGCGCGGGCAACATACGGATCATTGATCTGGCGCGTCAGCCAGGCGCGCGACGAGGCGCTGCGCTGTTTGCCGGGTTTCAGTCGCCGCGCCACGCCGCGTCCACCTTATGCTTCGCCCCAGACCCGGTCTTCGCGCATCATCTCGACCAGCATGCCTTCGCGCAGGCCGCGGTCGGCGACGCGCAGCCGCGGGCATGGGAAGGCGCGGCGGATGGCGTCCAGGATCGCGCAGCCGGCGAGCACCAGATCGGCACGCTCGGCGCCGATGCACGGATTGGCGGCGCGCTGGTCAAAGCTCATCGCCATCAGCTCGGCGACCACCGCTGAAATCTGCTCGTCGGACAGCCAGCAGCCGTCGACGCGGCGGCGATCGTAACGTCGCAGCTTCAGATAAACGCCGGCGATGGTGGTCACGGTGCCCGAGGTGCCGAGCATGTGAAAGCCGTCGAGGCCGCAAGTCTGCGCGTCCTTGAATTTCTGCACCAAGAGCGCGACCTCCTCGATCATGGCGTCGTAGATGTCGCGCGTCACCACGGTGCCGCCATAGCGCTCGGCGAGCGTGACGACGCCGACCGGCAGCGAGGCCCAGCCCAGAATATCCGGCGGCGGCGGGCCGCCTCGACCAAAACCGCGCGGGCCGAGGCGGACCAGCTCCGAGGAGCCGCCGCCGATGTCGAACAGGATGACGCCCGACGCCGCCGGGTCGAACAGCTCGGTGCAGCCGGTCGCCGCCAGTCGCGCTTCGGTGGCGGAGTCGACGATCTCGAGGTCGAGCCCAGCTTGCTCGGCAACGCGCGCGCAAAACGCCTGCCCGTTCTCGGCGGCGCGGCAGACCTCGGTGGCGATCAGCCGCGCCCGTCCGACCCGGCGCGCCTGCATCTTGTCGCGGCAGACCAAGAGTGCCTCGACGGCGCGGGCGACCGCCGTCTCGCTGATGCGGCGCGACGCGGCGAGCCCCTCGCCCAGCCGGATGATGCGTGAAAAGGCATCGACGACGCGAAAGCCGGACGCCGTCGGCCGCGCGATCAAGAGCCGGCAGTTGTTGGTACCGAGATCGAGCGCCGCGTAGGTCTGCGGCGGTTCGTCGGACCCACTGGCATGATCCTCGGCGAAGCCGCCGCGGCGGATGCCGTAGGGCGTGCGCCGGCTCCAGTGCGGCCGCCGCCGTCCATTACGAAAGCCGTCGCGGCCGCCTCGCGGCGGGCTCTCGGCATCCATGCCAAAGACCTTTCCGCCGCGCTGGAGCGCCAGGCGCTCGGACGGCACGGCCTGTATTCAAGACCAAATCGGGCGAAAATGTACCAGCCACACGGGTTTGGGCAAGCTGCCGCTGCCATAATGGTGTGCCATGCGGGGCTTAAGGCTTGTCGGCCTTTGTCTAGTCCATTATGTCAGCGCCTCAATGCTTTACGGGATCGAACGGCGATGAATTTTCAGCATCCTGCCAGCGGACAGGCCGAATCATCTGACGCCGACAAATGGTCGATAGAAAAATTTGCCGTCGGCCAATCGGTGCCGCGGCTCGAAGACCCGATGCTGTTGCGTGGCAAAGGCCGCTACACCGATGACGTCAGCCTGCCCGGCCAATGCTATGCGGTGATGGTGCGCAGCCAAGTCGCGCACGGTGTGATCCGCGGCATCGACACCGAAGCGGCGCGCACCATGCCGGGCGTGCTCGGCGTGTTCAGCGGCGCCGACCTGAAAGGCTACGGCCCGCTCAAATGCATCGTGCCGTTTCCCAACCGCGACGGCTCGCCGATCAAGAAGCCGCTGCGGCCGGCGCTGCCGACCGACAAGGTGCGCTATGTCGACGATCCGGTCGCCTTCGTCGTCGCCGAGACCGTGCACGCGGCCAAGGATGCCGCCGAGGCGGTCACGCTCGACATCGAGCCGCTTGCCGCGGTGGTCACGGCCGAAGAGGCTGCCGCGGCTGGAGCGCCGCAGCTCTACGACGACGCGCCGAACAACATTTCGCTCGACTATCACTATGGCGACACCGACGCGGTGAATGCCGCGTTCGCCAAGGCGGCGCACGTGACGCGGCTGAACCTCGTCAACAGCCGGCTTGTGGTCAGCGCCATGGAGCCGCGCGCGGCGCTTGCGGCCTATGACGGCAACCGCTTCACGCTTTACGTGGAGTCGCAGGGCGTGTTCGGCATGCGCGCCAACATCGCCGACGCGCTCGGCGTCCAGGCCAAGGACGTGCGCGTGATCACCGGCCAGGTCGGCGGCTCA
>JASHXZ010000730.1 GCA_030043285.1 Xanthobacteraceae bacterium
ACATCCGCTTCATTCTGGAAGAGGTCCGACCCGAGATCAGGCAGTATTTTCTTGAAAGCGAAAAAGACGGCACGCCGTTTTCTCGTGACAAGCGCGCCATCGTCTACCAGCGCGCCAAGCATGTGTTGGACAAGCGCCCGTTCGGCACTCAAAACGACGTCTACGCCGACGGCTTCGAATGGCTGCACCATTCGATCGCGCCGAAACCCGTCGCCGAGGAGCCGTTCCGCATCTCGATCGGCGGTCCGCAGTGCGAGCGGCCGTATTGCGCGTCGGTCTTCAATATTTCGGCGATGAGCTTTGGCGCGCTCAGCCCGAACGCCGTTCGTGCGCTCAACGGCGGTGCCAAGAAGGGCAGCTTTGCCCATGACACCGGCGAGGGCGGCTATAGCTCCTATCACCGTGAGAACGGCGGCGACATCATCTGGGAGATCGGCTCCGGTTATTTCAGTTGCCGCAATCCTGACGGCTCGTTCTGCCCCGAGAAATTCGAGCAGGGCGCAAGCTTCGATCAGGTCAAGATGGTCGAGCTGAAACTCAGCCAGGGTGCCAAGCCCGGCCACGGCGGTGTGCTTCCTGCCGCCAAGGTCAGCGCTGAAATCGCGCTTGCCCGCGGCGTGCCGGCCGGACTCGACTGTATCTCGCCGTCGCGCCATTCGGCATTCGCGACGCCGGTCGAGATGATGCAGTTCATCGCCACCATGCGCCGGCTTTCGGGTGGCAAGCCGGCGGGCTTCAAGCTGTGCATCGGCCATCGATGGGAGTTTCTCGCGCTGTGCAAGGCGATGCTGGCCACGGACATTTATCCGGATTTCATCGTCGTGGACGGCAAGGAAGGCGGCACCGGCGCCGCGCCGCTCGAATTTGCCGACCACCTCGGCATGCCGCTGCGCGAAGGCCTCAACTTCGTGCACAACGCACTGGTCGGGATCAATGGACGCGAACGCATCAAGCTAGGCGCCAGCGGCAAGATCGTCAGCGCCTTCGACATCGCGCGCGCGATGGCACTGGGCGCCGATTGGTGTAATTCGGCGCGCGGTTTCATGTTCGCACTCGGCTGCATTCAGTCGCTGTCCTGCCACACCGACCGCTGTCCGACCGGCGTATCGACGCAGGACCCGCGCCGCCAGCGCGCGCTTGTCGTGGCGGACAAGACGGAGCGCGTCTTCAATTTCCATCGTGCCACCCTCGAAGCTTTGGCCGAGCTCGTTGCCGCCGCAGGGCTGGACCATCCCGCGCAATTGAAGCCGGCGCATTTCTCACGGCGTGTCTCGCCGCACGAGGTGAAAAGCTTTGCCGAACTTTATCCGCCGCTGCACCCGGGCGAGCTGCTCGTCGGGGCCGAAGACAAGCGATTTGCCACCGCCTGGGCGATGGCGAGCGCCGACGAATTCCGTGCGGCGGCATAGGGCGGCTCAAGACGTTGACCGCCGTGGCGATGACTTTTAACACATCGCCCGGACCGCGGCAGGCGGCCCCGAGCCAAAGCCTGCGCGAGGGAGCCCACGGGGAGACGGGACATGCGTCTTGCGAGCTACAATCTGCGCGGCCGGCCGAGTTTTGGCGCGGTGGTGGGCGACGGCATCGTCGATCTGCGCGGGCGGCTGAGCCGGTTCTCCAGCCTGCTCGAAGTATTCCGCGCCCAGGCGCTTGGCGAGGCCAAGGCGGCGTCCGACGGCGTGCGCCCCGACGTGCGGCTGTCCGAGGTCGAGCTGTTGCCGCCGCTTCTCGCGCCGGAGAAAATTCTCTGCATCGGCATCAATTATGCCAACCGCGGCCAGGACTATAACGTCACCAACAATCCGAAATATCCGAGCATGTTCTACCGCGCGCCGAATTCGATGGTCGGCTCGGGCCAGACTCTGGTGCGGCCGAAAATCTCCGAGCAGCTCGATTACGAAGGCGAGTTCGCCATCGTGATCGGCCGCGAATGCAAGCACGTGGCCAAGGACCAAGCGCTGGAAACGATCGCCGGGGTGACGCTCGCCAACGAGGGCACCATCCGCGATTGGACGCGGCACGGCCAGTTCAACGTCACCCAGGGCAAGAATTTCGACGCAACCGGCGGCATCGGGCCGTGGATCGAGACCGATCTCGATCTCACCAAGCCGCTGCACCTCGTGGTGCGCAAGAACGGTGAGGTGACCCAGGACGACACCACGGCGAGCATGATCTTCTCGTTCGCCGACATCATCGCCTACACGACGAGCTTCATGACGCTTAAAGCGGGCGACGTCATCTGCAGCGGCACGCCGATCAAGAAGGGCCCGAAAGCCGACCCGCCGGTCTGGCTCAAACCGGGCGACACCATCGAGGTCGAATGCCCGGATATCGGCGCGCTGCGCAACAGCGTGGTGGCCGAAACGTGAACGCACGGCACCGCGCCGCCTGCGTGCTCGGCTGGCCGGTTGCGCATTCGCGTTCGCCGCTCATTCATAACTATTGGCTCAAGCGCTACGGCATTGCCGGCGAATACCGGCGCGAAGCGGTACTGCCGGAGCAATTCGCCGATTTTGCCAGCTCGCTCGCCGCCCGCGGCTATGTGGGCGCCAACGTCACGGTGCCGCACAAAGAGGCGGCGCTTAAGCTGTCGCAGCCCGACGAGCGGGCGCGGGCGGTGGGCGCCGCCAATACGCTGTGGCTCGAGGCTGGCGCGCTTCGTTCGACCAACACCGACATCGAAGGGTTTTTGGACAATCTCGACGCTTGCGCGCCGCAATGGGACCGCGGCGTCGCCAAGGCGGTGGTGCTCGGGGCCGGCGGCGCGGCGCGCGCCGTGGTCTACGGCCTGATCGGGCGCGGCGTAGCGCATATTACGGTCGTCAACCGGACACACAGTCGGGCGGAGAATTTGCGCGAGCGCTTTGGCAAGGCCGTCCATCCTGCCGACTGGCGCGACGAGGCGGTGTTCGCCGACGCCGGCGTTGTGGTGAACGCGACCACGCTCGGCATGGCGGGGCAGCCCGAATTGGCGCTTGATGTCCGGACACTGCCCGGTCACGCTGTTGTCGCCGACCTCGTTTACGTGCCGCTGGTGACCCCGTTTTTGCGCGCCGCGCGCGGGCGGGGCCTGCGCACCGCCGACGGGCTCGGCATGCTCATGTATCAGGCCGTACGCGGCTTCGCGCTGTGGTTCGGCAAAGAGCCGGAGGTGACGGCCGAACTGCGCACGCTGCTGGAGGCCGATCTCGGTGCTTCCGCCGACCAAGAGGGCGGAATAACCTAGCGGGCTGCGGGGTTCAGAAACTGACGCGCCGGTCGTACCACCGGCGCAATCGGGAGAACGCCAAATGCGTAAAATGACACGACGGACCCTGGGCGCGAGCGCCCTTGCATTGCTGGGTGCCGCAGGACTAGTGGCTGCGCAGCAGCCATCGCAGGCGCAGCAGCCGCAGATGGTGCGCGTCCGCGCCACGATCGACAGCGTCAACGGCCAAAGCCTGGCCGCCAAGTCGCGCGATGGCGCGACCATGAACATACAGCTTGCCGCCAACGCGCCGGTGAACCAGGTCGTCAAGTCATCGCTGTCCGATATCAAGCAAGGCGACTACATCGCCGTCACCGCCATGCCGCAGCCTGACGGCAGCCAGAAGGCCGTGGCCATCCTGATTTTCCCCGAGGCGATGCGCGGCGTCGGTGAAGGCCACCGTCCGTGGGACCTTGAGCCCAACAGCACGATGACGAACGCAACGGTCGGCAGCCAGGTCAAGAGCGTCGACGGCGCAACGCTGAACGTGACCTACAAGGGCGGTGAAAAGAAAGTCGTCGTAACGCCCAGCACCGAAATCGTCAGCTATAAGAAGGCGAGCGCCGCGGATTTAAAGCCAGGCCAAAAAATCTTTATTGCCGCGGCGAAGAAACTTCCCGACGGCAATCTTGAAGCTCCGAACGTCGCCTTCGGCGATTATGGCGTGTGGCGGTAAGCAGCGCCGGCAAGGGAGGATGAGATGACGATAAAGGGATTGCGAATTGGGCTGGCGTTCATTGCCGCGTTGGCGGGAACATCGGCGGTGGCACAGACGTCCGGCATGGTGCGCGTGCGCGGCACGATCGAAAGCGTCGACGGCCAGACACTCAATGTGAAGACGCGCGATGGTGCCGCGGTGAAGGTCAAGCTTGCCGACAAGGCGCCGATCCGCACTGTCGTCAAAAAGTCGGTCGCCGACGTGAAACAGGGCCTTTTCGTCGGCATCACCGCGATGCCGCAGCCGGATGGAACGCAAAAGGCGGTCGAAATTCATATCTTCCCGGAAGCGCTGCGCGGCACGGGCGAAGGTCATCGGCCGTGGGATCTCATGCCCAACAGCACCATGACCAATGCGAATATCGAAACGGAGGTGGCGAGCGCTGGAGGCGAGAAGCTGGTGTTGAAATACAAGGACGGCGAGAAGACCTTCATCGTGCCGGAGAACGTCGCGGTGGTGATGTTTGCTCCCGGGAGCGCTGCCGACCTTAAGCCCGGCGCCAAGATCTTCATCGTCGCTGCGAAAAAACTACCCGACGGCTCGCTGGAAGCGCCCGGCATCACCGTCGGCGCCAATGGCGTCGATCCGCCGATGTGAGATCACGACATGACAATGAAGCGATCACTGGTCATCGGTTCCTTGGTTGCCGCGTTTGCCGCGGCGACCGCGCTGGCGCAGGCGCCGAAAACGGAGCGCTTGCACGGGGTCATCGAGAAAGTCGAGGGCAACACTGTCACCGCCAAGTCCGACAAGGGGGCGCCGCTCACGCTCAATCTTGCCGGCAAGCTGCTGGTCGTCGAAGTGGTGAAGGCCTCGATGGCCGACATCAAGGATGGCGACTTCATCGGCAGCGGAGCCATGCCGCAGCCCGACGGATCACAGAAGGCCATTGAGGTCCACATTTTCGCCGAATCCATGCGCGGCACCGGCGAAGGCTTTCGGCCGTGGGACGGCGCGCCGAACAGCACGATGACCAACGGTACGGTCGGCGCCACGGTCACCGGGGTGTCAGGACCGGTTGTCACCGTCAAATACAAGGGCGGGGAGAAGAAGATCATCGTCGGTCCGGACGTGCCGATCGTGCGCTACGTGGTCGGCGATAAAAGCGCGCTCAAGCCGGGTGCGGCGTTCTCGGTGATCGCCGCGGTGAAGAAGCCGGACGGCAGTTTCGACGTCGGTCGTATCAACGTCGGGCCGTGACGGCGTCGTGCCGCGCTGAGCCTTCTGCTCTCGTTGGGCCGGGCCTTCGCGTCCGACCCCGGCCTAGTCGTCTGCAAGCAGCCGGAATGATTGACATTGGCACGGCGCTTGCCTGTCGATTGGGCAGACGCGTGCCTAAAGACGGGAGGATGCGATGACGCGAGCCGAACTCACCGAAAAAATGCTTGGCATCAAGCGCGAGAAGGGCTGGAGCTGGAAATACATCTGCGGCGAGATCGGCGGCATGTCGCCGATGCTGATCACCGGTGCGGTACTCGGCCAGATGAAGTTGACCAAGCCGCAGGTCGCCAAGGCGGCCGAACTGTTCGGCCTGTCCAAGACCGAGCAGGCGCTGCTCAACGAGACGCCTTATCGCGGCACATCGATGCCGCCGACCGATCCGCTGATCTATCGCTTCTACGAACTCGTCATGGTCAACGGGCCGGCGCTGAAAGCACTGATCGAAGAGGAATTCGGCGATGGGATCATGTCGGCCATCGACTTCGACCTGCAGCTCGAGCGCCAGCCCGATCCGAAGGGCGACAGGGTCAAGATCACCATGTCGGGCAAATTTTTGCCCTACAAATATTACGGCGCCACCGGGAACGCCCAGGCGTACGGGTATAAGGAAGAGTGAGTTAGCGTTCCCATTGTTCACCTCATCCTGAGGCGGCCGCGAAGCGGCCCTCGAAGGATGAGGTTTGGTGTTTGATAGCTGAGCGATCACCCTACTCGCGTCACACCACCAACGAGTCGCGGCCGATGTCGCCGACGCTTTTGGTTCCGGTCAGCGCCATGGTGACGTCGAGCTCGTTGCGGATGATCTCGATGGCCCGCGCGACGCCGGCCTGTCCGCCGGCGCCAAGCCCGTAAATGTAGGCACGCCCGGACATGCAGGAGCGCGCGCCGAGCGCTAGCGCGCGGAACACATCCTGGCCGGAGCGGATGCCGCCATCGAACATCACTTCGACGTCGGATCCGACCGCATCGGCGATCTTCGGCAACATCGAAATCGAGGACGGCGCGCCGTCGAGCTGCCGGCCACCGTGATTGGAGACGATCAGAGCGGCAGCGCCGGTCTTGGCTGCGATGCGGGCATCCTCGACGTCGAGAATGCCCTTGAGGATGAGCTTGCCGCCCCACAGCCCGGCAATCCACTCGACGTCTTTCCAGTTCAGCGCCGGATCGAATTGCCCGGAAGTCCACGTCGACAGCGAATTGACGTCCTCCATGCCGGCGACGTGGCCCGAAATATTGCCGAAGGTCTTACGCTTGCCGCGCAGCACGCTCAGCGCCCAGGCCGGCTTGGTGGCGATGTCGAGCAAATTCCCGATCCGTAGCTCTGGCGGGACCGTCATGCCGTTCTTGATGTCCTTGTGACGCTGCCCGAGTACCTGCAGATCGACGGTCAGCACCAGCGCGCTGCATTTGGCGGCGGCGGCCCGCTCGACCAAGGAACGTATGAAGCCGCGGTCCTTCATGACGTAGAGCTGAAACCAGAACGGCTTCGTCACCGCCGCAGCCACGTCCTCGATCGAGCAGATCGACATGGTCGAGAGCGTGAACGGAATGCCGGCTTCGTGAGCGGCGCGGCAGGCGAGGATTTCGCCGTCGCCGTGCTGCATGCCGCACAGTCCAATCGGGGCGAGCATCAGCGGCAGCGCCGCCGGCTCGCCGAGAATCTGCGTCTTCGTGGTGCGCGCGGCAACGTCGACCAGGATGCGCTGGCGCAGCTTGATGCGCTGCAGCTCCTCAGAGTTGGCGTGCAGTGTCGCTTCGGCGTAGGAGCCGGCATCGGCATACTCGAAGAAGGCGCGAGGCACTTTGCGGCGGGCAGTCTGCCGCAAATCCTCGATGCAGGTCATGGTCTTCATGCTGGGGGTCCCCGGCTCCTGCCGCCAGCCTTGATAGCACAGCGCCGCCGCTGCGGTCCCCCGCCGCTGCGCGGCCGTAGGAACGCCGCCCGCCGCCGGCCGTTATCGGAGGGAACTGGCCGGCCGAGTGCTGCGTGCCACAGCCGTTTTCCGCGAACCAAAGTCCAGGAACCCGACCATGATCGATGCACCGCACCGGCCCGCGCCCCACTCACCCCCTGGCGAGCATAGGTCTGCCGACAACGGCCGACACGGCGAAGGACGCAAGCACCGCCAAGCCGAGCGTCAGAAATTGCTCGACGATGCGCTGGAATGCGGCCTGGAGGACAGCTTCCCGGGTTCCGATCCGGTCGCCGTTACCCAGCCGCCGCCCAGCGCGCGGGACAAGAATAAGCCGTAAAGTGATGTGGCGGTCGCCTGTCCGTATTGCTTGCGTCATTGCACGCTAAGGTTATTGTTCTGGCAGGATTCGCGTGACTTACAGCGAGGGGAACATGGGTCGCCACAGTAAGATTACTGCATTTTTTTGCAGCTAGAGACCGGGGAAAAGGTTAGTATTCGCTGCCGCAAGCAGGCGGGGCATCTACAAATGGTACGTAAGTATTTCGGCACCGATGGTATTCGCGGCCGCGCCAACGGCGTGATCACGCCGGAGCTCGCCCTCAAGGTGGGGCAGGCGACGGGACTGGTGTTCCGCCGGGGCGAACACCGCCACCGCGTCGTGATCGGCAAGGACACGCGGCTGTCCGGCTATATGATCGAGCCCGCGCTGGTCGCCGGCTTCACCTCGGTCGGCATGGATGTGCTGCTGCTTGGTCCGATGCCGACTCCGTCGGTCGCCATGCTGACCCGCTCGATGCGCGCCGACCTCGGCGTCATGATCTCGGCCTCGCACAATCCGTTCGACGACAACGGCATCAAATTGTTCGGGCCGGACGGTTACAAACTCTCCGACGAGTCGGAAGGCGACATCGAACGGCTGATCGATTCCGACCTGACCAAACGCCTCGCCGGCGGCCGCGACTTCGGCCGCGCCAAGCGAATCGACGGCGTCCACGACCGCTATATCGAGTTTGCCAAGCGCACGCTGCCGCGCAATCTGTCGCTCGAAGGCCTGCGCATCGTCATCGATTGCGCCAACGGCGCTGCCTACCGGGTGGCGCCCGACGCGCTTTGGGAACTCGGCGCCGACGTGGTGCCGATGGGTGTTGAACCGGATGGCTTTAACATCAACCACGAATGCGGCTCGACCGCTCCGGACGCGTTTTGCCACAAGATTCGCGAGATGCGCGCCGACGTCGGCATTGCGCTCGACGGCGACGCAGACCGTCTCCTGATCGCCGACGAACGCGGCCACCTGATCGACGGCGACCAGATCCTGGCGGTGATCGCCGAAAGCTGGCGTGACGACCGCCGGCTCGCCAAGCCGGGCATCGTTGCCACGGTGATGTCGAATCTCGGCCTCGAGCGTCACTTGCGCGGGATTGGCCTCGAGCTCGTGCGTACCCCGGTCGGCGACCGCTATGTGCTCGAGCACATGCGCGAGCATGGCTACAATGTCGGCGGCGAGCAGTCCGGCCACATCATCCTTTCCGACTACGCCACGACCGGCGACGGCTTTGTCGCCGCGCTGCAGGTGCTCGCGGTGGTGCAGAAGCAAGGCAAGCCGGTGTCGCAGGTCTGCCGCCGCTTCGATGCGCTGCCGCAGGTACTCAAGAACGTGCGCTACAAGGGCGGCAAGCCGCTGCAGCACGCCAAGGTGCGCTCGGCGATCGCCAGCGCCGAAAAGCGGCTCAATGGTCACGGTCGGCTCCTGGTGCGGCCGTCGGGCACCGAGCCGGTGATCCGCGTCATGGGCGAAGGCGACGACAAGGCGATGATCGAGGAGATCGTCGACGGCATCGTCGATGCGCTCACCGCGCACGCGGTGTAGGCGCGTAGGGGCGCCCCTTGTGGGCGCCCTGCGATGATGGGCGGCCACGGGGGCCGCCCCTACGATTGGCGCAATTTCAAGAATTGCGCGAACGCCTTAAGGGTGGTCTGCGAGACATAATGCTCGATGCCTTC
>JASHXZ010000731.1 GCA_030043285.1 Xanthobacteraceae bacterium
CCAAACATGTTTCACGCCCTGCGCGCTGGCCGTACCTTCAGAGAACCAGCCGATCACCATCACCAAAGCCGGCTTTGTGGCGCAGACGGTTCAGGTCTCGGTTGCAGCCCCGCCGGCGCATTCATTCTGGGATAATCCGCCGGCCACCCTGACACCGAATCCGGTGCAAGTGGCTTTGCAAGCGGTGGCGCCGCCGCCGAAGCCGATCCACAGGCCGAAGCCACGAAGAACGTCGGAGCGTACGCGGACCGCGGCTAAGAGCACGCAGCAGCAGCCGGCCGAAACCGGCAGCCCGTTCCCGGCGCAAGCGCCGGCGCAGCAGCAGGCGGCACCCTCGCCCTTCCCGCCACCGCCGGCAACCCAACAATAACGTGCGGCCGCAAGCCGCGGCGTTCCAGAAGGACCGAACAGCGCCGGCCGTGCGCCTGCATGGCCGCACCAATCGCTGGACGGCCCGGGCTGCATTCGGCACTATCGTGCTTATCTCAAGCGTGGTGGAAAGCTGCACCAGCAGCGTCACAAGCGCTGCTCCGGGATGTCATTGATGGACGGCCTGCACACGCAAAACTTCGAGTTTGATGGCGAGCCGGGGTTCGACGGAGGGCCGGGGCTTGCCCCGTTGGTCGATCCGTTCGGCCGCGCCATCACCTATCTGCGCGTCTCGGTGACTGACCGCTGCGATTTCCGCTGCGTCTATTGCATGGCGGAGAACATGACCTTCCTGCCAAAGGCCGACATCCTGACCCTCGAGGAACTCGACCGTCTATGCTCGGCCTTTGCGGCGCGCGGCGTGCGCAAGCTGCGCCTGACCGGCGGCGAGCCGTTGGTGCGGCGCGGCATCATGACCCTGTTCGCTTCGTTGTCCCGGCACCTGCGCTCCGGCCAACTCGACGAGTTGACGCTGACGACGAACGGCTCGCAGCTCGCCAAGTATGCCGAAGAGATCAAGGCCCGCGGCGTCAAGCGTATCAACGTCTCGCTCGACACGCTCGATGCGGAGAAGTTCCGCGCCATCACCCGCTGGGGCTCACTCGACAAGGTGCTTGAAGGGATCGATGCCGCTCAGGCCGCGGGCCTGCAGATCAAGATCAACGCTGTCGCGCTCAAAGGCGTCAACGACGACGAATTTTTTCATCTGATCGAATGGGCACACGGTCGCGGCATGGAGCTGACGCTGATCGAAGTCATGCCGCTCGGCGAGATCGGCGCGGGCCGGCTCGAACAATATCTGCCGCTGTCAATGGTGCGCGCCCGGCTTGCCGAGCGCTTTCACCTCGAAGACCTCGATTACCGCAGCGGCGGCCCGGCGCGCTACGTACGTGTCGCCGAGACCGGCGGCCGGCTCGGCTTCATCACGCCGATGACCCACAATTTCTGCGAATCCTGCAATCGCGTGCGCCTCACCTGCACCGGCACACTCTACATGTGTCTCGGCCAGGAGGACGCCGCCGACCTGCGCAAGCCGCTGCGCGCCTCCGAGAGCGACGCTCCGCTCTTGGCCGCCATCGACGAGGCGATTGGGCGCAAGCCCAAAGGCCACGACTTCATCATCGACCGCCGCCACAAGCGGCCGGCGCTGGCGCGGCACATGAGCGTGACCGGCGGCTGACGCGCAGGTTCATATCGGCCGCGCGCGAAAAGGTCGCAAAATCGCGACGCAGGCTACCGGTTGCGGTTCTCAATGCGTGCGGCTTTCAGGGGGGCCGCACCGACGATACGAACGCCTCCTTCAGGGCCTGATGGCGTTCGATGTCGAAACCTTCCTTGGAATAAACGCCGGCCCGCATGTCCGGTAGCTTCGGCAGAATGTTGCTCTTGGCGACAACCAGCGAGCGCGACAGCTCCTCGCTGCCCCGGTGGAGCGTTGCCATCAGGCCAAGCCCGGCCTCGGCTGCCGCGGCGAGACTCCACGGGTCGACCGCACTGAAAGCAATCCGGTAAGGCACCTTGGACTCGTCGAGCAGGTCGAGAACCGCGCGGTCGATATGGCCTCCCTCGCGGCTCAGATACGGAATCGGCTCGTCGTCGGGCACCGTAAAGTGCGGCGCGTGAACCCAGGTCAACCGTTCCATCCAGTCTGCGATCAGTCCGCGCCGCGCTTGCGAGTGCACAAACATGACGGCAAGGTCGACGTAGCCGGAGCGCAGTTTCTCGGCCAGATACGGCCCATTGCCCGAAATAAATCGATAGCTTGAGGTGCTGGCAGCCGGCAATTTGCGCACCACCTTGGGCAAGACGGTGCGCACGAATATGTTTTGGATGCCGATATAGAGAGTCTCTCCTTTGGGCACCCGGCCGGCGATGGCGATGACCTGGTCGTTGAGCGCCAGAACTCGCCGGGCATAGCTCTCGACGATGGAGCCTAACTCGGTGAGGCCGACGCCCTGCCCCCGCTTGATGAAGAGATCCCCGCCGAGGAGTCCCTGCAGGCGCTTCATTTGAGCGCTGATCGCCGGCTGCGTGAGGCCCAGCGCCTCGGCCGCTTTGGTGAAGCTGCCGTGCTCGCTGATGGCGAGGAACGAACGAAACAGCTCCGTTGGGATGTTGCTATGGCCGTATTGACGGGGCATCAGCGACGCCACATGGTCCTTGGCGGCTCGATTTGCCGAGCCGGATAGTCACCTATGCTGCCACAACTGGCGGACGTTATACAGCACGACGCTGCAATTTTGCCGGGCAGCACGCATTGGCTCGCATACCCTTTTAAACCCCGAACAAGCCGCCGTCTTTCCGTTTATCCTTGAATCTGCAGTGAAATTTTATGGCGGCGCTCGCGAACACAGCTGGCTTCGATACTGCGGTCGGTGCCGCAGCGTTTTGGGTCGCGGCGCTTCGCATCGTCGTCATCAACGTTCTGTTGTCTGGGGATAACGCGGTGGTCATCGCTTTGGCCTGCCGCAACCTGCCGCACCGGCAGCGGCTTTGGGGCATGGCGATCGGGTCCGGCGTCGCCGTCGTTCTGCTGATGGTTTTTGCCGGGCTGGTGGCACGGCTCATGGAACTGCCGTACCTGAAGGCCGTCGGTGGCCTCGCTTTGTTTTACATCGCCGCCAAGCTCCTGTTGCCCGAGCAGCGCGACGAGACGGAAGTCCAGGCCGAGGCGCATCTGCGGCGCGCGGTGCGCATCGTCGTCGTCGCCGATATCATCATGAGCCTCGACAACATTATCGCGGTTGCCACGGCGGCGCAGGGTAATTGGACGCTGCTGGCAATCGGTCTTGCGGTCTCGATCCCGATCATCATTGCCGGCGCGGCACTGATCATGGCGCTGCTCGACCGGTTGCCCATCCTGGTCTGGCTCGGAGCCGGTTTGCTTGGCTGGGTCGCCGCCGAGGCGATCGTCACCGACAAGGCCATGGCGCCGGCGCTGGCCGGCGCCTTTGGCGAAGGCTTCGCGACGAGCTTGCAATGGGCGGCCTGCGCGGCCGGCGCCGTGCTGGTCTTGGTCGCCGGCGGATTGTGGCGACGCGCGCTCGCCAAAAGGCACCCCAGGGCGGCCGGTTGAGGCCACGCGCGAAGCAGGGTTCGAGCAAGCCCTCTTCGCCTGCCTGCGTAATGTCGCGGACATTATCGTCGCGTGCGTGCGGCGGCGGCGGCGACAATCTTGTAGGCGGCGGCAACCGCCGGATCCTTGCTCGACACGTCCGGCGCGACGCTCGCGATGGTTTTCATCATCTCGGCGTGCTCGTCCGCCGGCAGCGCGATCAGTTCGCCGCCCTTGGACGCAAAGCTCGACTCCGATCGCTTGACCTGTTCGACGGCGTACGGATTGATGGCGGGCGACTGCGCCGCGGCTTCTTTCTCCACGATCTGCTGCAAATCCTGCGGCAGCTCTTCGAACCATTTTTTGTTGACCACGGCGATCAAGAAAATCGCCGGCTGTCCGGTCCGGGTGACGAATTTCGCCGCATCGACCATGTGGAAATTGGCGACCGGCCCTATTCCGGTGACGGCGCCGTCGATGGTGCCTTGCTGAATGGCCGGCAACACGTCGCCGAGCGTCATCGCCACCGGGGTGATGCCGAGCCGCTGGAACGCTTCGCTCTGAAACTGCGACGCAAAGATTCTGATTTTCTTGCCTTTGAAGTCGGCCAGGTGCCGCAGCGGCATCCGCGTGACCATCACGGACTGCTCGGCCATGAACAAGCCGACGCCATGCAGTCCCTTGTTGGCGCCGAGACCGAGCATGAGCTTGAGCACTGCCGGATCGGCGGCGACACGCTGCCCGTGCGCCTGCGTATCGACGAGGCCCGGCGCGGCCATGACCTCAAAGCGTGGATCGAGGCCGACCATGAATTCGGGCGGAACCACCTCCATCTGGATCGAGCCGAACTGCGTGCCTTCGATCTGCCGCGGGATCGAGCCGAGCTGGCTTGCCGGATAAAGCTGGACCTTGATGCGGCCGCCAGAATCCTTTTCCACCGCGGCGCCGAAGTTTGCCGCCCACTTGTCGGGTATGTCGTGGATAGTCGGCGTCGAAATTTTCATCACATAAGTTTGTTGTTGGGTTTGTTGTTGCGCCCGCGCCAAACCGGGTAACAACGCTAATGAGATCAGGACCGCGCCCGCGGCAACGGTCGCCAACTTGGGCAAGCTTTTCAAAGAGCGCATGGCATTTCTCCCTCTTGGATTTAGCTCGGTCGGCGCACAACAAAGCCCGCGACGACGTCTCATGCGCGCTCCTCCCCCCGGGTCGGCGGCCGCGCGGCATCGATTTGTCGCCCCACCACGGCAGGCAGCGCGGGTATTTTAGAAGCCTTGC
>JASHXZ010000732.1 GCA_030043285.1 Xanthobacteraceae bacterium
GCATCGCGGTCCGCGATACCGGCGGAACCGACGACAAGAGCCCGTTCGATTTCGAGTACGTGCGGGCGCGGATCGAGCACGGGCTGCGGGAATTCGAGGGGCGCTTCACCGTGCTCCGTTTTCCCAACGTCACCCACATCTTCTATGGCCGCGATGTCGGCTACGTGGTCGAGCGGATCGAGGTCGACACCGCCACCACCAAGATCTCCGCAACCGATCTGCGCCGCCGCCTGTTGCGCGTCAACTCAGCCAAGAGCGTACCATGGACAGCATCGGAACCAGCGACCCTTCCCTGACCCGCAGCCCGACCCAGCGCATACCGGTCAAGATTGCGAACGCCGTCGGGGGCGGGCTCGGCCGGCTGGGCTTAGGACGGCCACGGCCGGACGCCGGCAGCCTGTGCCGAGAGGCCGTGCGCCGCACCGGACTGCATGATTTCGGCGACGAATCGTTCCGCGAGCCGCTCGAGGTGCTGCTCGGCTCCATGCACCGCGAGGCGCATCTGCACCCGGTGGGGCGACGGTTGATGCGCAAGCAAATCGTCGGCCGTCTCGGCGCGCGCCTGCAAATGCAGGCCTACTGGACGCGCCGACCGCAGGTGCTGGAAAGTGAAATCACCCGACCGTTGTTCATTCTTGGGCTGCCGCGCACGGGCACGACGCTTCTGTTTTACCTGCTGGCGCAGGATCCGGCGCACCGATGGCTGTCCAATTGGGAAGCTCAGAGCCCGATACCGCGCAAATCCACGGCGGATCACCGACGACACCGCGCGATCCAATCCAATCGCCTGTTGAACTGGCTGGCACCGGACCTGGAGCGAAAACACGCCTTTGCCGCAGACAATCCGGCGGAATGCATCCATCTGCAGCTCATGACCTTCGAGTCCGAAAACTTTCCTTTCATCATCGACCTTCCGACCTATCGGACTTGGCTCTACGGCCGCAACCGGGTAGCCGGATATCGTCATTACCGGAGCCAGCTGCAGGTGCTGCAGGACCAGCGGCGCGGCGAACGGTGGCTGCTCAAGACGCCGTTTCACATCTTCAGCCTGGATGCGCTGCTCAGCGTGTTCCCGGACGCCTGCGTCGTCCACGTGCACCGCGATCCCCTCGAAACCCTGCCGTCGACGTGCAGCCTGCAGGCGACATTTCGCGACCTTTACGCCGACAGGATCGATTGCGCGCGACTGGGCAAGGACGCATTGGAGCATTTCGCCTACGGAATCGACCGCTGCCTGGACGCCCGGGCAAGCGCCGCGGCCGACCATTTCCACGACGTCCATTATCGCGGCCTTTTGCACGATCCGATGGCGGCGGTCGACGGGATTTATCGCCGGTTCGGATTCCGTCTCACCGAGGAAGCGCGCACGCGGATGCAGGCCTATCTGGCGAACAACCCGCAGCACAAGCATGGCGCGCACCGTTATTCGCTCGATGACTTCGGCCTCGACGCGCAGGCGGTAACGGCGCGCTTCAAACGTTACAATGAGGAATTTCAAGTTCCTTTGGGACGCAACGGGCACTCCGCTTAGTGTGTAGGTTTGTTTTTTTGGAACGGGTCAGTCGAAGATACTACCTACTGAGATAGTGGTTTGCCGCGGCGGCGCGTGTTATCTGCTTGCCGCGCTGGCGCGTGTTATCTGCTTGCGGCGAGCAGCGCGCAACGCAGTGTGCAAGCAGCATCGTGTCGTTTGGTGCAGACGATCGGCGCTCTCGGGCCGAGCGGTCGCGGGATTCGTCGCCGACTGTCCACGTGATGAGGGGCGTTGCGGATGTTCGACGCGGATTTCATTGCCAACCCCTACCCGACCTACGCCAAGCTTCGCGAAGGCGCGCCGATACATTGGTTTACTCAGTTCGGAAACGGAACGTGGCTGATACCCACGTACGAGGGCGTCTCGACCGCGTTGCAGGATCCGCGGTTGTCCAGCAAACGGACGCATCGCCTGGTCGAGCAATACCCTCCCGAGCAGCAGTCGCAGCTCAGCGACTTCAGGGATCAATTTGCCAAATGGCTCGTGTTTCTTGACCCGCCGCGCCATTCGCTCTGGCGCCGGGTGATCAACAAGTGCTTTTTGCCCGCGATGATCGCCGCGGCCCATCCTCGCATCTCCGCGCTCGTCAATCGGCTGATCGATCGTCACGCCGCCGAGCGCAAGATGGATTTCATTGAGGACTTCGCTCGCCCGCTGCCGGCCATCACCATGGTCGAACTGCTCGGGGTCGACGCTGCGGAGCGGGAGGAGGTCATCGGCTGGACCGACGACATCGCCAATTTCTTCGGCAATGCTAATTCGCCGATCGAGGTTGCGAACGCGGCGCAGTCCGCCCTCCGTTCGCTCATCGAACGCTTCAAGCACATGCTGGAAGTCCGCAGCGCCGATCCCAGGGACGATTTGCTCACCCTGCTGCTTCAGGCCTGGGAAGAGGGCGACGATTTTGCGACGCTCGACGAGCTGGCGGCGCAATGCTGCGCCTTGCTCTTTGCCGGCCACGAAACCACCCGGATGCTCCTCGGCAATGGCCTGCTGGCGCTCATCAATAACCCGGAACAGTTCGCCCTTCTGAAGGGAAATCCGTCGCTTATCCCGGGAGCCGTCAAGGAATTCGCCCGTTTCGACGCGCCGGTGCAACTGAATTCGCGCGTCGTCGCCACGCCGTTCGAGATGTACGGCCGCGAGCTGAAACAGGGACAGATCGTGACCGCGATGCTCGGGTCGGCGCAGCGCGATCCGCGGGCGTTCGCCGATCCGGATCGCCTCGACGTGACGCGGCGCGGCTCACCGAGTCTGTCGTTTGGCAAAGGGGCGCACTATTGCATCGGTGCCGCGCTCGCAAGCCTGGAGGTGGAGACCGCGTTCGGCGCGATCATCGAGCGGATGCCGAACGTGAAGCTCGCGACGCCGGAAATAAAGTGGGTTGGCAACATCTATTTTCGCGGTCTGCGATCGCTGCCGGTGGAGTTTTGACCCCATGTCCCTCCTCGACCAGCCGGCCACGGACATCCCACGGCGGAAGAAGCTGGTGAGCAAGAGCCCGTATCTGGCGGCGCTGCAACGCCGCCATTTCTTGCTGTTCGACATCGTTCCCAACCTGATGGCGCTGCTGGTCGTGCCGTATCACATTTTCGTCGCTCCCGTCCGCGTGAGCGACGTCGTGGTTTTCTTTTTACTATGGGCCGTGACGGGGCTCGGCGTTACCGTCGGCTATCATCGGCTTTTCACGCACCGGGCGTTCGCGGCGCCGGCCAGCGTGCGCGCGCTGCTCGCGTTCTGCGGAGCGCTCGCCGGACAGGGACCGGTGATTTCGTGGGCGGCGATCCATCGCCGCCATCACGAGCTCAGCGACGAGCCGGGCGACCCGCATTCGCCGAATTTGCACGGCCAGACCGGGATCGGGCGCCTCAAAGGACTGCTGCATGCGCACTATACCTGGATGATCGAGCACGACTATCCGAACGTCGCGCACTATACGCCGGATCTTCTAAAAGACCGGGCGATCGCTGGCCCCAGTCGCCATTATTACGCGATCGCCCTCGGCGGCTTGTTCGTGCCGGGGCTGTTGTGCGGCCTGCTGGCTTGGCAGTGGCAGGCGGCGGTGTCGGGCATCTTGTGGGGCGGCTTCCTGCGGATGGCGGTGCTGGGCCACACGATATGGGCGATCAACTCGCTGCTGCACCGATTTGGCGAATGTCCGTTCGCCACCGGTGATCACAGCCATAACGCCGGATTCGTATCCCTCCTGACGTTCGGCGAAGCCTGGCACAACAATCATCACGCTTTTCCGACTTCGGCGAAATTTGGGTTGCGGCGCGGGTGGAGCGATCCAGGCTGGTGGACGGTGTGTTTGCTGACTCGCCTGGGATTGGCGAGCGACGTTCGCCAGCCGCCCGACTCCGTCATCGATAGGCGGCTGTGTGAAGGAAGAGGACCATGACTGCGGACGACATTATCATGTGGTGCCGGGCCTATATCTCGGACCTGCTCGGCATCCCCCTGCAAAGCGTCGATCCCGATGCGCCGGTCGATGATTTCGGGTTCGACAGCTCCGGCGCCGTGGCGCTGGTGCTCGACCTCGAGACCAAGCTCGGCCGCGAGCTCGATCCGTCGATTCTGTTCGAGCATCAGACACTGCGCGCCCTGGCCAACGCCGTGGTGACCGCGGCGGCTGCGTGAGCTGAGGAGCGATGCATGATCAGCGAGCGCGGCACGGAACTGGACGAGGCGACCTTCGGCGGCTCGCCGGCAGCGATCCGCTACCATTACGACGTCGGTCACGAGTTCTATCGTCTCTGGCTTGACAGTAACCTGACCTATTCGGCTGCGCTGTGGCGGTCGGCTTCGGACACCTTGGGCGCAGCGCAGCAAGCCAAGCTCGACTACCACCTCGCGAACGTCGCGCTGCCGCGCGGCGGGCGCCTGCTCGACATCGGGTGCGGCTGGGGATCGCTGCTCTACCGCGCCTGCGAAAGCGCCGAGGTGTCGCGCGCCGTCGGACTGACCTTAAGCGAAGACCAAGCCCGCTATATCGAGGCGCGCGGCAATTCCCTGGTCAGCGTCCGCCGGGAAAGCTGGACCGAGCACGATCCGCACGAAAAGTACGACGGCATTGTTTCGATTGGCGCCTTCGAGCATTTCGCCGATCCGACGCAGAGCGAGGAGCAGCGCCTGCAGATGTACCGTCGCTTCTTCGAGTGCTGCCGCGAGTGGCTGGCGCCGCACGGCGTCCTCTCGCTGCAAGCTATCGTTTACGCCGACATGGACGCGAGCGAAGCGAACAAGTTCATCGCGGAAGAGATTTTTCCGCGCGCCGAGCTTCCCCGGCCGCACGAGCTGTTCCGAGCCTCCGACCGGATATTCG
>JASHXZ010000733.1 GCA_030043285.1 Xanthobacteraceae bacterium
AAAATATTTATTTGTTGCCCTGTCCGAATGAGCTGACAAGCGCGCATTAGCTATGACGACAGTCTTGCCAGGAAGTCAGAAAGCGTTGCCCGCGACTTTGACAGCGAGGGAGATTCGCAAAACGATTCAGAACCTTACGGATGGCGAGAAGACCGCAATCATGAAGATCGCGCGGTTGTGCGCGCTACGCACGCCATACGGCTACGAGGACCTATTCCACGAGGCATTGTGCCGGCTCCTCGAAGGCACGCGGACCTGGCCACGCGGCGCACCGGCGGTTCTGATCCTCGCCGGCATCATGCGCAGCGTCGCGTGGGGGTGGCGCCGGCGGCTTTCGCAGGACAATCCGGATGAGTCAGTTTCGTTCGCCGAACAGGAATGGGTGATCCTGCTCCAGGATCTGATCTCGGCCTTTGACGACAAGCCGTTGCTGCAGCACATTCTCGTCGAGATGCTCAAAGGCACCAAAGGTCCGGAACTGCGGGACTGGATTGCGCAACTGTTGCAGCAAAAAGGGCTGGCGGTGGGCGCCGACGTTCCCCAGATCGACAGCCTGCTGCGCGCGATCCGGCGCGGTGTCGAAACATTCCGCGCGCAAACCGAATGACGATGGCAAATTTGAACCAGGACTCGCCTCTGCATCTTGCCGACGCTCTTGCCGGCGAGATCGCGAAGACACCGGCCGACGCGCTGCTCGCCGAGGTGGCGCAGGATTTGGGCGATCGCCGAGCCTTGGTCAGCGAATTCGACGCAGTTGTCGCCCGCGCGCTACGCCAATCGCGGCGCAAGCAGCTGACGGCGGCGGTGAGAAATGGCGGCGCCTGGGTATCGCAACGGCTGTTCCGCAAGCCCCTACTGGTCCGGGTCGGAGCGCTCGCAGTCCTGGTCATCGCCGTGGTGGGCTACCACCATCATGATGAACGGTTCGCCGTTCCGCCGGTCGAATCTCTCAATCTGCAGGCTCGTTCGCCGCGACAGTCGGCCATGCCGCCGTCTTTATCTGCATACAACAACGAGAACCCGGTCGGGAGAACAACGTCGATAGAAGATAAGGTGCCGGCCCCACTCATGCTGTCGCCGTCATCAGTGCAGGCGCAATCCGATGTGCTCAAAGCGCGCGAGGCCTATGACACCGCACAAGCCTATCAAGCCAGAGGTCGTGCAACCGACGCCCTCAATCGCGGCGAATACGACGCTGCGATTGCCGCTCTCTACGACGGAATACGTTCCTGCGCCACATACTGCCAGCCGGAATTGCGCGGCGCATTGAGTGCCGATCTGGAACGCGCGCAGAGCGCGCACAAGACGGTAGCCGCCGTCGCGGTGGCGGCGCCCCCGCCGCCGACCGCCAATGCGGCTGTGGCTGTTGCGCCAGCCAAATCCCCGCCGTTACTTGCTTGGCCTGTGAACGGCCGTGTCGTCGTAAGCTTCGGCGGCGGAACGACCACCCCGGCCGATCCACGGCCGCAGGTGCAGACGGCCGAGGGGATCACGATTGCGGTGCCTGCAGACGCCGACATCCGTGCCGCGGCAGATGGCATCGTAACTTACGTCGGAGTCGACAAAAAGCGTGGCAAGTTCCTATTGATCCGCCACGGCAACGATCTGACGACCGGTTACGGTCACGTGCGCACGTTTTTGGTCAAGACCTCTGATCGGGTCCATCGCGGCGACGTGATTGCCAAGGGCGAGGCAGCGAGCCGCGGTGCGCAACCGGAGTTTTATTTTGAAGTTCGCAAGGGTGCCGCTTTGATCGACCCGATGCAATATCTGCCGCAGCATCAATAGCGACGCAAAGCCGAGGGAGCCAGAGGCCGGAGCACGGCTCGGCGGCCGAACATCGAGTTCCAACGCGCGATGAGGCCGCGATTGCCGTGGCGGGATTTTGCACAATGCCGCCACATGCTCGTGTGAAGACCCGATGGGGCTTCTCTGCGACATTGCAACGGCCGGGAATGATCGATAGGGTCGCTGCGGCACGGCTACGCGCGCATTCGGGGGGCGCCGCGCCGGCATTGGGGAACAATCCGTGAGCATTGAAATCAGCGAGCCCCTGCGGGGACGAGCGCGCCTTGAAAGAATTCTCAAGTTTACCACCAGACGGGTGCTGTTCCCGGTCTGCGTGCTGGGCCCGTTTGCATTCTTTTTTCCCAAGATCGCGTTGTTCTACCTGGCCTGCGGCGCCTACGACGTGGGCCGCAACAAGGGACTGAAGCTGTCAACGTTGCGGCGCTACTTCATCGGCAACGGCTTTCGCCTTTGGCTGTTGTCCCCGATCAATATTTTGCTGGATCTGTTCTCGCTGCCTTACGTCAACAAGGGAGTCTATCGCCTGGAGGATCTGCCGGCGAGCCATCAGAACGAAATAAAGCGGCTGATGCAGGTCACGAACGACGCCGATCTGGTCCGTCAGGTCGAGGAGCGATCGAAAGAGCATCGGCGCGCAATGTTTTTCTGGCGCACTTATGGGATCAAATACGATTCAGTCGTGAACGTACCGGCCTATTACGAGCCGTGGAAGTACATCAAGACCATCGGGCTGTCGGTCTTCAACAGAAAGGTCACCACGTCTCCCCACTTCGGCTGGCTGCGGCCGACCTTCCGCGTTCTCTACAACATCAACAATATCACGGATAAGTCCGCCTACATCATCGTCGGCGACATCACCAACTATTGGTGCGACGAAAAGCTGTTCATCTTCGACGACACGCTGCTGCACGTTTCGACCAATGCGACCGATCAACTGCGCTATTGCATGTTCGTCGATATCCTGCGCCCGTCGCCGTTTCCCTGGATCATGTCGGCGATGGTCGCGGTCGAGGGCTATCTCAACAAGTTTTTCAAGTTCATCCGTTTGAGCGGCTGGACCCTCGTCGAGCCGTAACTGCGGCGTCGCCGCCTAAATGCAGCGCCCGCCGTCGACCTCGACGATGTTGCCGGTGATGAACTCGGCGTCGGCGGAGGCGAGAAACAAAGCCGCGTTGGCCATATCCTGGACTTGCGCCAGCCGGCCGAGCGGAACGGTGGCGGTGAATTTCTCGCGCATGCCGGGCGCCGGCCCCAAAAAGCTCGACAACAGCGGCGTCTCGGTGGCGACCGGCGCGATGGCGCAGACCCGGATGCGATCGGCGGCAAGCTCGACGGCGAGCGCCTTGGTCAGCGTGTGCACCGCGCCCTTGGTGGCGTTGTAGGCGGCAAGCCCGGGCCGCGGCCGCAAACCTGCGGTCGACCCGATGTTGATGATGACGCCGCCGCCTTGCTTGCGAAATTGCGGCACCACGGTCTGGCAGCACAAGAATACGCCTTTGACGTTGACCGCGAAGGTGCGGTCGTACTCGTCCTCGCTGATGTCGAGCAGCGGTTTGTTGACGTGCGTGGTGCCGGCATTGTTGACCAGCACGTCGAGCCCGCCGAACGCGGCGACCGTGTCCGCCACCATGGCCGCGACGTCTTCCTTGCGCGCCACGTCGCAGCGCAGCGCGATCGCGTTGTTGCCTATTGTGCGCGCCGCTTCCTGCGCCGCCGGCCCGTCGATATCGGCCAGCGCGACCCACGCGCCTTCGCGTGCATAGGTCTCGGCAATGGCGCGGCCGATGCCGGAACCGGCGCCGGTCACGAGTGCGGTCTTGCCGTCAAGGCGCATGTGTAATCTCCTTATGCAGCTTCAGGCAGCGCGGGCGCGTCGGGCGCGACCATGACGCAAAGGACGCGCGGCGGCACGCGGTGCGATTTTGCCGAGCTTCGAAGCGAGTGCCCGCTTGGCGCAGTCCAGCTCGTAGCCACTTTGCAGGTTCATCCAAAATTCCGCCGTCGTGCCCAAATAGCGGGCCAAGCGTAGCGCCGTATCCGCAGTCAATGCCGTCTCTTCGCGCGTCAGCCGCTCGATGCGCGTGCGGGGCACGCCGATCGCTTTGGCTATGGCATAGGGCGAAAGACCCAACGGGCGCAAAAATTCTTCGCGCAGCACTTCGCCGACGTGCAGCGGCGGCAGTCGGCGAAAATCCGGGTCGATCTCAGTGGTAGTCGACGACCTCGACATCGTGAGCTCCGTCACTCATCCAGATAAAGCATATTCGCCACTGGTCGTTGATGCGGATGGACCATTGGCCTATTCGATCACCGCGCAGCTTCTCCAGGCGATTGCCCGGCGGTTCCGTTAGGTCGCGCACCGCGACCGCCGCATCGATGGCGCGCAACTTGCGCCGGGTCATTTTGACGAGGTCCGGTGGGAATCCCTTCGGGCATAATCCGTCAAACAGAACCGCCCCGCGGCGGTCCTTGTAGCTTCGGATCGGCATTCATCATCGCCCCTCGTATCACAGCATGATACATGGCGGATCTTGGCTTGTCACTACTCGCGCGGCACGATGCCGTATGGCTTGGCCCAGCCGAGCCCGTCCTCGGTGCGCCCGCGCGGGCGATATTCGCAGCCGATCCAGCCCGCGTAGCCGAGCCGATCGAGGGCCGAGAAAATCTCCGCATAGTTGATTTCGCCCTCGTCGGGCTCGCGGCGCGACGGCACCGCGGCGACCTGCACGTGGCCGACCAGCGGGAAAAACGCTTCGAGCCGCCGGATCAGATCGCCGCCGACGATTTGCGCATGATAGAAATCGAGCTGGATGCGCAGGTTCGGCGCGCCGACCTTTTTGACGATCGCGGCGGCGTGCTCGAGGTGGGCGAGGAAATAGCCCGGCCGGTCGCGCGGATTGATCGGCTCGATCAGCAGCGTGATGTCGGCCGACGCGGCGGCGACCGCGGCGCGTTCGAGATTTTTCAGAAAAACCGTCTCCGCCGCCGGCCGCTGCTCGACGGGCACGCAGCCGGTCATGCAATGAATCGCGGTGCCGCCGATCGCGGTGACGTAATCGAGCGCCTGGCGGAACGCCGCGTCCCACTCGCGCTCGCGCCCGGGCCGCGCGCCGAGGCCGAAATCGCCCTCGCGGCCCATCGGCGTGTTGACGCCGAGCTGCGTCAGTCCGTGCCGCTGCAGTTCGGCCTTCACGGTGGACGGCGCAAGCTCGTAGGGAAACTGCAGTTCGACCGCCGAAAAACCAGCCGCCGCCGCGGCGCCGAAGCGCTCGATCGGCGGCCGCTCGGTGAACAAATAGCCGAGATTGGCGGCAAAGCGGGCCATTTGGTTTTCCCTCACCCTTTGACGCATGCTGGCGGATCAGGCGGCCGCGTTGCAAGCCCCTCGCCCGCTGGCTGCGGCGGTACGGCAAAACCGCTTTTCTGGGCTGGAGTTGTTTGCCGTTAGGCGCCGCGGCTACGTAGTGGGATATTTCCCATTATACTGCCCAACATTGGTATGGGCAGTTTTGTGGTTGACGCCCGCGAGGCACCTTGGTTCGCTTGCGGTCATAAGCGCCGCGGCAGCGAAAGTCGGCGCAGGCATTGGCGAATGCGGGGAGCGGCAGGCGATGAACGCTCAAGAACTTCTGCAGGAGATTTCCGATTACTGCCGGCAGACCGGGCTTGCCGAATCGACCTTCGGCCGGCGCGCGGTCAACGACGGCAAACTCTCGGCGCGGCTGCGCAACGGCGGCCGCATCACCACGGACACGCTCGATCGCATCCACAATTTCATGGTCGCGCATCCGCCCCATGGCCGTCCCACCATCATCGAACGGTCGCGCGAGCCGCGGCCGGCGCCAGCCCCGCCGTTCGCCGCTGCCGCTGCCGTGAGCGTGGCGGCGGCGAAGCCCGGCGACCCGCAGCGCAATTTCCGCTTCTTCGACAACCGGCAAAAGTATCTGCTCTTCGTCAACACCTGCAGCGAGAAGTGGGAGGTCGCGAGCCGCGTCGCCGACGAACTGACCCACATTCATCCGCGCCCGCCGGCGGTGCGCGTGTTCGATGCCGGCGTCGGCGACGGCAGCGTCCTGGTGCGCGTGATGCGCGCCATGCACGACCGTTTTCCACACATGCCGTTCTACACCGTCGGCAAGGAGATCAGCCTCGAAGACGTGCGGCTGACCTTGCAGAAAATGGCCGACCGCTTCTTCGAGCACCCGGCGACGGTCGTGGTGCTCACCAATCTCGCCTACGCCGACGCGCCGTGGCTGCATGTCAAATCGCTGAACGCGGCCTCCAGCCTGGTCTGGCACGAGCTGCCGCTCCTTGGCAATTCGGCACATCGCTTCGAGGAACAGATCATCGATCTGGAGTCGTTCCTGGCGACCAATTGGAAAGCCGGAGTAAGCGCGCGCACCGGCAATCCGATCTATGAGCGACCGGTCGTG
>JASHXZ010000734.1 GCA_030043285.1 Xanthobacteraceae bacterium
CTCGCCGGTGTCGCCGCGCGCGAACGACAGGTACGCCTCGAGCATGCGCGCCATCTCGTCGACGTCCTTCTTGATGGCGTCGATTTCGGCGCCAACGCCAAGCAGCGCCAGTTCCAGCTTGAAGCGGGTGAGGACGGTGCGTAGATCGTGCGACACGCCCGCCAGCATGGTGGTGCGCTGCTCCATGGCGCGCTCGATGCGGGCTTTCATTTCCAGAAACGCCGCCGCGGCGCGGCGCACCTCGCGCGCCCCGCGCGGCCGGAAGTTGTGCGCTTCGCGGCCCTTGCCGAACGCCTCGGCGGCATCGGCAAGCCGCACGATCGGCCGGATCTGGTTGCGCAGGAACAGGATCGCGACGGTGAGCACGATCAATGAGGTCGCCACCATCCAGACCAGAAAAATCCAGGAATTCGGGTCGTAGACATCGGCGCGCCGGGCAAACACGCGCATCACCGTGTCGTCGAGCTTGATCCGAATTTCCACAATGGACGAACGGCCGACCGTATCGATCCAGAATGGCAGGCCGATTTGTTTGCGGATCTGATCCGAAAGCGCCACGTCGAGGTCGGAGAAGAACGGCTTCGGCCCCGGCGGCGGCAGCTGCGTCTCGGGCAGAAAGTCCACGACCAATCCCAGCCGGTCCTGGGCGATGCGGCGCAATTGCGAGCGGTCGGCGTCCTGCGGATAGGTCTTATAGACATCGATGAGCGTGGCGATCTCCTGGGTGACCGCCGAAGCGAGGTACTTGGTGACCAAATCCCAGTGCCGCTCCATGAACATGAAAGCGACGACCGACTGCGCGATGACCATCGGCAGGATGATGATGAGCAGCGAGCGGGCATAAAGGCCCGTGGGCGTCAGCGCTTTGAGCCGGCGGGTCAGGCGCAGCCAGCGCTCGCTGATCGGGCTCGCAACAACGCCGACGGTGCGCTGCACGGCGGCGGCAGCCGCCGCGACCTGGCCAGCGGCACTGCGCAAATGCCCGAGCCCCTGGTCGAAACTGCTCATGGCTTCGCCGCCATGACCGGCACCAGCCGGTAGCCGATGCCGCGGACCGTCTGCACGATCAGCGGATTGGCCGGGTCGGTCTCGATCTTGCGGCGCAGCCTGTTGACCTGGACGTCGACGGTGCGTTCGCTCACCGCTTCGCCATTACCGGCGAGCGCCTGCCGCGGCACGGTCTCGCCGATATTGGCGGCGAGGACGCGGAGCATCTCGCACTCGCGTTCGGTCAACCGCACCGGATCGTCGTCGCGGCGCAACTCTCCCGTTGCCAAGTGGAAGACGAACGGACCGAAGCGGACCGGCTCCAAAGGCTCGGTGCGGAGCGGCCGGGCGCGCTTGAGGATATTGGCAACGCGCAGCGACAGCTCGCGGGGCTCGAACGGCTTGGCGACATAATCGTCGGCGCCGATTTCGAGCCCCATGATCCGGCTCTCCTTCTCATCGCGCGCGGTCAGCATCAGGATCGGCACGCCCGAGGTGGCGCGGATGGCGCGGGCAAGATCGAAGCCGTTCTCGCCGGGCATCATGATGTCGAGGATGAGCAGGTCGAAGCTCAGGCCGCCGAGCTTAGCGCGTGCTTCGGCGGCGCTTTCAGCGGTCGAGACGCGATACCCCTCGCGGGCCAGGAAGCGCGACAGCAGCACCCGAATGGTGCGGTCGTCGTCGACGACGAGCAGGTGTGGCGCGTCGTCGGCGGGCTTGGCCGGCGCCGCGCCGGTCATGGAGCGCCGTCGCGCCGGCGCGGACGGGTGCGGTCGGCGCGCGCGACCATGCGCAGCACGCGGTCGCGGTCCCCAGCGTCGATCATGCCGGCGAGAAAGCGGCGGACCACCTCGCGGCCGCCGGGCCCAAGCTCACCGAGCACGCGCGAGATCCGCGCGGTCTGCAAGCCGGCAAGCTGCATCGCCAACGCTTCGCCGGCCGGCGTCACATAGAGCAGCCGCTGCCGGCGATCGTGCTCGCCCTCGCGCTGGGCGACGTAACCATCGTCGATCAATTGCTTGAGCACGCGGCCGAGCGATTGTTTGGTGATCTTGAGTACGTCGAGCAGATCGGCAACCTTGATGCCGGGATTGCGGTTGACGAAATGCAGGACCCGATGGTGCGCCCGGCCGAAGCCGAGCTTGGCCAGCACCTCATCCGGGTCGCCAACGAAATCGCGATAGGCGAAAAACAAAAGCTCAATCAGGTCCCAGCTGGGCTCCGCCGCCGGGCCAGCTTGCTCCCCTCGCGTCGCCGTGACATGGGGATCAGGTCGTGTGGTGAGGCTCACATCCGCCATTATGTCAGCATTATTGACATATTTCGGGTTGGTTGTTAACACAAAGACGCGTTATCGCGATGACGTCTCGTCCGTGCAACCCACGCCCAGTGTTCGCCAGCGGGCCGGCCGAGACCATACCGGGACTCCCTCCCCGACGCAAAAAGCGCACCGACCTCCGGTCCGGCCGCATCAGCCGAACTCTGATGGCCGATTACAGCGCCGCCGTGAAGCCCAAAGGCAAGGCCAGGGCAGCCTGAACGCCGGCGGGAGGGTGGGCAGCTATGCGTAGGCTCCTCCTCCCCATCGTGCTGGCCGGCGCGCTCTGCGCGGCACAGGCTTCGCCGCTTCGTGCGGCTTCCTTCGAGGATGGCCTCGACGCCTTCAATTCCGGCGATTTTTCCCACGCGTTTTCGATCTGGTGGCGGCTGTCGCGGGCGGGCGATGCCAAAGCGCAGGCCTCGCTCGGTTTCATGTACTATTCCGGCAAGGGCGTACCGCGCGATGACGGGCAAGCGCTGTACTGGTTTCGCCAAGCCGCCGAAGCCGGACAGCCGACGGCACAGTTCTTTCTCGGGATGCAATATCTCTACGGCCGCGGCGTGCCCCGCGACCTGGCTCAAGCCTATTCGTGGTGCGATATCGCGCTTGCCAACGGCTATTCGCAAAGTCTGTCCTGCCGCGAAATGGTGGCGCGCAAGATGACGCCCGAGGACGAGCGCCGGGCGAGCGAACTCACGGCCGAATTTCTCCGCACGCACCCGTTTCGCAATTGATTTCAATGCGTTTACTGCAGGCAACGCCTGACAGCGCACCGCCGCACGACCCCTCCACATTGGCCTTGAGTCGCCGTCCGATTTGGCGCAAGCTTTCCGCGTAACCAACCACAGCACTGCCCGCGAGTCGGCCCGCGCCCATGCAGCGGATTCTCCGGATCGACGGGATCGAGGAAACCTCTCAGGGAGAAGGCAATGGCAGAAGATTGCCGGATCGCGCATGTCGGCGAAGCGCATGCGCACGACGATCATCATGCAGCGAGCGATGGCCCGCTGTCGGCGATCGCTCGACTAAAGGCATCGCGACGCTCTTTCATCAAAGGGGTCATCGCTTCCGGCGCCACGCTCGGCGCCACTGGCTATCTGTTCCGCTCCGGCTCGGCGCAGGCGCGCAGTGTCGGCGCGGTCGAACGGCTGGTCAGCCTCAACGTCAACGGCCAGACCCGGCGCGTCGACGTGCTGCCGCACGAGACGCTCGCCAACACGCTGCGCTACAAGCTCGGCCTGACCGGCACCAAACTGTCGTGCGATCGTGGCGAATGCGGCGCCTGCACGGTGCTCGCCAACGGCACGCCGGTCTATTCGTGCACGACGCTCACCCATGCGGTCGCCGACAAGAAGATCACCACGATCGAAGGCATCGCCAAGAACGGCGAACTGCATCCCGTGCAAAAGGCCTTCATCGCCGAAATCGGTCCGCAGTGCGGTTTCTGCACGCCGGGCCAGGTGATGTCGGCGGTGGCGCTGCTTACGGTCAATCCTCATCCGACGATCGAAGAAGCGCGGCGGGCTATGTCTGGAAACCTGTGCCGGTGCGGTTCCTACAACCAGTACCTGGCCGGTGTGATGCGCGTGGCGAAGGGAGGCTGAAATGGCTGATTACAA
>JASHXZ010000735.1 GCA_030043285.1 Xanthobacteraceae bacterium
CCGTAGGTCATTTCGCGCATGCCGAGCTTGAGCAGCGTGTCGCGGCGGATCGCGCGGAACGCGCACATGTCGGTGTAGCGCACGCCGTAGAGCAGTCTTGTCAAGCGGCCCGCGATCTCACCGGCGGCGAGCTGATGCGCCGCCATGCTGCCGGGCTCGCGCTTGCCGCGCGCCCGCGAGGCGATGACGAAGTCGTACGCGCCGGAGCGGATCGCATCCACCATCGTGGCGATGGCCGCCGGGTCATCGGCGCCGTCGCCGTCCATGAACACCAGGATGTCGCCCGGCGCCGCTGCCTGCGCGCCCGCCAGGCAGGCGCGACCGTAACCGCGGCCGACCTCGATCACCGCGGCGCCGGCGGTTTTCGCGCGCGCCTGCGTGCCGTCGCGGCTGCCGCCATCGACCACGATCACGCGATCGACCACCGCACGCGGCAGCTCGGCGACCACGGGGCCGATCGATTCGGCTTCGTTGAAGGTGAGAATGATGACGGTGACTGCGCCGACGTGCGCCGGCATCTTCACAAACTCCAGCGCAAGCCGCAGCTGGCGCACGCCGCGAGCGGTTGATCGGATTTGAGCGCGCGGCGGAAATTTTGATAGGCCGGCCCGGTCCAGATCTCGCGCAAGGTCTGCTGGGTGGCGTCGCCGAGCGTGTAGTTCTCGTAGCCGCGTTGCGAGAACGGCGCGATGCAGCACGGCAGCGCCCGGCCGTTGGCGGTGAAATACATCACGGTCCACGGCCGCCGGCATAGCGACCACGGCGAGCCGTTACCTTCACGCTTGTCTTGGCGCTTGAGGCTGAGCCCCGGCTCGGATGCGCCGCCCGAGGCGGAGAACTCCACGCCGAGCGATTTGGCGAGCGCGCTGGCGCGCTCGATGTGCGTGGCTTCCTCGGCGGACAAGTGCTCGTACAGCGCCTGATCGGGCCGCGCCAGGCCGATGGCGTCGTTGTTGAAGAACACCAGCCGCTGCAGATGCACTTCCTTGATGCCGGTCTCGGCGGCGAGGCGCACGAAGTCCGGCAGCTCCTCGACGGTCTGGCGCAAGCCGGTGAGCCAGGCCGACACGCGCGGCTTGTCGTGACCCTCGCGCTGCTGCAATTCCCGGAACGCGCGCACGT
Source organism: Xanthobacteraceae bacterium (assembly GCA_030043285.1). Classification (GTDB taxonomy): domain Bacteria; phylum Pseudomonadota; class Alphaproteobacteria; order Rhizobiales; family Xanthobacteraceae; genus BOG-931. The sequence goes on from JASHXZ010000735.1 coordinate 1,123, forward strand.
TTTTCAGGATGCGGTTGAAAAAATTCTTGCCGCGGATGGCCTTGTAGGATTCGGCGTTGGCGGCGTCGAATGACACGCGCAGCTCGTCAAGCCCGGCGGCGATCAGCGCGCGGCCGTTCTTCTCGTTGAGCACGGTGCCGTTGGTGTTGAACAGCACGTAGGTGCCGCGGTCTTTGAGATAACGCACCATGCGCGGCAGATTCTTCACCAGCATCGGCTCGCCGACGCCGTGCAGCACCGCGCGCGCCAGATGCGGGACCTGATCGACGATTGCGGTAAACAGCTCCCAGCTCATGTCGGCCGGCGGCTCGAGCTCCTCGTAGGTGCGCGGGCATGTGGTGCACAGAAGATTGCAGCGGTTGGTGGTCTCCAGATAAAGGCAGACCGGCTCGTGATCGGGCCGCTCGCTCGCGGTCTCGACGGCCTCGAAATAGCGTTGCGGATCGATCGCCGGATGAGGTGCGGTGGCGTCCATGCTGCGGCTCTCAGATCGCCGCGCCGGTGGGCATGCGGGCCTCGGCCGTCGGGCTACGGGACTTGGCGCGCCGGCCGAACACGCCGTCCGGCCATAACGCGCTCAGCAATGCCGCGCTGTGCCGCGCCCGCTGCGGCCTCGGCGTCGCGCCGTCGAAAATCTCGGCATGCAGTCGGCGCAAGCTGGCGACGTCGTCGACGTCGTACCATTCGGGCAGAACACGCAGCTCGAGCCCGATTTCGCGGGCCCGTTCGCGGGTCTGTTCGCCGACCCGTTCGGTGATCCAGGCAATGTCCTCGAACAGACGGCGATGCGCGGCTTTCAGCCCGAGCAGATAATAGCCGCCATCGCTCGAGGGGCCGAGCACGGCGCGGTCGCCGGGCCGCGCCAGCACCGCCGCAGTCTCGTTGAGCAACGCCGTCGGCAAGGTCGGGCTGTCGGCATTGAGCACCACGGCGGCTTTATGGCCGCGCGCGAACATCTGCTCGATCGCGTGCAACAAGCAGTCGCCGAAATCGGAAAACCACGCTTCAATAAGATCGACCGTCGGGAAGCGGCTGCGAAAAAAATCTTCGGAGCCGGGCGGGCCGTAAGCCGCGTAGCCGGCGATGCTGGCGTCGGGCGCGGCGCGGCTCGCTGCCAGCAGAATGTTGTCGAATACGTCGTGCAGGAAGGCAGTGTTGAGCGCGGCCGCGTCGTCATAATCGAGCGGCGGCACCAGCCGCGTCTTGGCACGGCCCGGCAGTGAGGCCTTCGCCATCACCGCGATGCCGCAAGACGCTGTTGGGTTGCGCCTGCGATCGACAATGCCTGATGCCGCGCCGGCAGAATGAGTTTGGCGGCCTGCTCTGCTCGCATCCATGCGATGCCCCCTCCGAACCTAATGCGGTCCGGCATCAACGCAATGAAACGAATTGATGGGAATGCTTGGCAAAGCGCCCGGCAAAGCTCCAATCAATTTCGGCTCAAAACCTTCAAGTCGGCAAACACCAAAAAGTTATCTGCTTCACAGATTCGTGATCAGTTAATTGCGGCCGAGCGCAACGCGGATGGTGGCGTCCGCCGGAAGGACTGTGGTGGATGGATCGTGCCAGGTCGGCGCCTTGGCGTATTCGTCGCGGTCCATATCGAGCGATACGAGCTGGCGGCCTTCGATGCCGACCACTTCGAGCCGCACTGCGACGGGGCGTCCGAACCAGCCCCACCAACGGCTGTACGAGACGATCAATTCGACCTGTCCCTGTGCCGTGCGCACCACACGCCGCACGGTGCCGAGCGTGGACGACTGTTCGTCGAGCACGGGCAAGCCGATCAGATCGCCGACCCGGACCGGCTGTGGGAAACGCTTGAGATAGCGTTCGTCCATCGGCATCGGATGCTGCGCGTCCATCATGCCGGTCGGTGGGACCATGGCTTGCGCGCGAACCGTGGCCGGGCTTGCCGCGGCGAGGATGCCGCCGAGCATCAAGCCGGCCGCGATGCGGAAAGCTGCCAATCGCTTTTCCATTTGGCGCCTCATTTGGCGATTCTTGCAATCAACAACGCTGCGCGATTTTGTGAAGTGGCCGTGCTTGCACCCGAATCGCCGTCCCCATACGGTGCGAACGCGTTGGGGGGTGGATCGCGTTCGGCATTAGGCGCCACTAATCGCTCGCTCTCCCAGAACCGCGGAAGTGTGTTCGATGTCAGCGCTTGCCGTCAAATCACTTACGCCTGAGATCGCGCCAAAGCGCACTCGGAAGCCGGCGCGGCTGCATCCGCTGCCGCTGCGTACCATGCATTGGATCAACGCGGCTGCGATTTTCATCATGATCGGCAGCGGCTGGAGAATCTATAACGACGACGTGCTGTTCGGCTGGCTGCAATTCCCCGATGCGCTGGTGATCGGCAAATGGGCGCAGTACGGCCTGCAGTGGCACTTTTTCGGCATGTGGATTTTCGTGCTCAACGGCATCGCCTATCTGAGTTACGGCATCGCTACCGGGCGCTTCCGACGCAAGCTGTTTCCGATCCGCCTGCGCGATATTCTGGCCACCGTCGGCGACGCGCTGCGCTTTCGCCTCGCCCATGACGATCTCACCGTCTACAACGCGGTGCAGAAAATTCTTTATCTCGGCGTCATTCTGGTCGGCATTCTCATCGTCATCACCGGGCTGTGCCTGTGGAAGCCGGTGCAGTTCTCCGAGCTCGCTTCGCTGTTCGGCAGCTTCCAGACCATCCGGGTTATTCATTTCCTCTGCATGGCGGCGATCGTGGCGTTCGTCCTGGTCCATGTCACGCTGGCGCTCTTGGTGCCGCAGAGCTTTGTCGCCATGATCACCGGCGGGCCGACGTTGAACGGCAAACCGCTTGCCGTCGCGGCATCCGAACCCGTGAATGTGTCGGTGCCTGCGCCCGTCGGCGAACCGGCTAGGGTCGCAGCGCCTGCGGCAGATCCAATGCCCGATTCCAGCGAATGAGCGGTGATCCGATGTCCCTTCGCATCCGCGTGCCCTCGCTGCTTCAGTCGAAAAGGCCGGTCGATCAGAGCTTGCGCAAGCAAAGCCGCGCGCTCGTCGAGGCCATCAATCGGCGCGGCGTGCTGCGCGGTACGCTGACGCTTGGCGCGCTCGCGCTCCTGACCGGCTGCGACGTCAGCGAAGAACCTTCGGTGCAGAAGGCGTTGCGCGCGGTGTCGGCGTGGAACGACGGCGCGCAGGCGACGCTGTTCCGTTCCAACCACCTGGCGCCGACCTTTCGCCCTTCGCAGGTGGTCAAGCCGCCGCGGTTCAACGCCTATTACGACATCCAGGACGTCAAACCGGTCGACGGTGCCACCTGGAAACTGGAATTGGCCGGCTTGATCAAGGACAAGCGGCCCTGGACCTTGCAGCAGATCTATCAATTGCC
>JASHXZ010000736.1 GCA_030043285.1 Xanthobacteraceae bacterium
GTCGAGCAATGCATGGCCGATTACGACGAGGACGGCTGGAAGCACCCGGCGTATCGCGACGGCGCGGATGTGAGTGCGATCGGCAAGGAGTGAATCGGACGATGGAGCACCTGCAACGCGTGACCGCGGAGTTCGCCCGGCAGGCGGAAACCTTCGCGGTGTGGGCCGAGAACGTCGACGCCGACGTCGGCGCGCGGTTCGGCGCGGCGCTCGGCGCGGCCGCGCGCGGCCGCCTGATCGATATTGCCTGCGGGCCGGGCGTGGTCACGGCTGCCTTGGCGCCCAACGCGGCCGCCGTCGTCGCGTTCGATGCCACCGAGCCGATGCTCGCCAAGGCGCGGGCGCGCTGCGCCAAGGCCGGCATCCGCAATGTCGAATTCAAGATCGGCGACGCCGAAAACCTGCCGTTTGCCGAGGCGGAATTCGACGGCGCCGTGACCCGCGCGGCGGTGCATCATTTTGCGCGGCCGCAACGCGCCTTCGACGAAATGTTCCGCGTGCTGCGGCCCAGCGGCGCCGTGGTGATTGCCGACGTCGTTTCATCCGAGGACGCCGACGAGTCGCGGCTGCATAACGCCATCGAGCGGCTGCGCGATCCCTCCCACGTGCGCATGTTGCCGGCCTCGGAGCTCGACGCCTGCGTGCGCCGGGCCGGCTTTTGCGACCTCGAAGCCGCCACCTGGGACATGGACCGTGAGCTCGACGAGTGGCTCGCCATCGTCAGCGATCCGGCGCGGGTCGAGCCGATCCGCATCGTCGCGCGCACGCTCGCCGAAGCCGGCCGCGACGCCGGATTCGGCCTGTCGATCAAAGACGGCCGCATCGTATTCTTCCATCGCTGGCGCTTGCTGAGAGCACGCAAGCCACGCGAGACTTGAGCGCGGCTACCGCGCCACGTCGAAGCCGACCGTGATGCGCACGTCGAGCGTATCCTCGCCGGCTGAGATCGGCACCGGCGCGGCGGCCATCCGCGCCGCGAAAACACGCGGCTGCGGCGCGTTCGTCCGATCCTCCACGACCCACGACACTGCGCCGAGCGTGAGCCCGGCGCTGCGCGCATAAAGCTCGGCCTTGCGCCGCGCATCGGCGAGCGCCTCGGTGCGCGCCGGGTCGAGCGCCTTCGACAGGTCGTTGTGCAGGAATTGCACGCTGCCGACGTCGTTGGCGCCGGCGGCGATGGCCCGATCGAGCACGTCGCCGATGCTGGCCATGTGGCGGATCGTCAGCGCCACCTGGTTGGTGACCGCAAAGCCGGTCACTCTTGGCGGGCTGTTCGACGATACGCCGGCGTTGGCGTAAATCGGCTGCACGGAAAAATTCGCCGTCTGCACGTCGTTGTCGGAAATGCCCGCCTCGCGGAGCGCCGCCTCGACCGCACTCATCGCGCGCGAATTGGCATCGGTCGCCGCCTTGGCGTTGGCGCCCTGCGTGGTCACGCCGACCGTGATCAGGGCAAAATCCGGCGCCGCCCGCACGCTGCCTTCGCCGCTGACGATGATGCGCGCCGGCGGCACCGCATACGGTTCCTGCGCCTGCGCTCGCCCGGCCGCGGTCGCGGCCGCGGCGACAATCAACGCGGCAAACAACGCGATGCGGCCAGCAGGTTTTGCGGCACGATTCTTTGCAGCACGATTCGATGCGGCCATGACGACCTCCGTCGCTACGCGCCCCAAGTCACGCACCCCAACGTCACACGCCCCAAGTCACGCGCCCCAAATCACGCACCCCAAGTCCGGCGCAGCACGCGCAGCCAATTGCGGAAGCATAATTTCTCGATCATTTCGTGGCCGAAACCACGGCCGCGCAGCGCCTCGATCAGCTTCGGCAGGCCACTCGCATTGCCGAGCTCGGCCGGCATCGGAGCGCCGTCGAAATCGGAGCCGAAGCCGACATTGTCGTCGCCGGCATGCTCCAGCATGTACTCGGCGTGGCGCACGATGAGCTCGAGCGGCGTGTTCCGGTCGCGGCCGCCGTCAGGCCGCAGGAAGCTGACCGCAAAATTGACGCCGACCAAGCCGCCGGAGCGGCCGATCGCCGCGAGCTGCTGGTCGGTCAAGTTGCGGGAATGCGGGGAGAGCGCATGGGCATTCGAGTGCGTCGCGACCAGCGGCGCGTCGCTCAATTCGGCGACGTCCCAGAAGCCGCGCTCGTTGAGATGCGACAGGTCGATCAGAATTTTCAGCCGGTTGCAGGCGCCGACCAGTGCCTTGCCCAGATCGGTGAGGCCCGGCCCGGTATCGGGTGACGACGGCAAGCGAAACGGCACGCCCTCGCCGAACGCATTCGGCCGCCTCCACACCGGACCGAGCGAACGCAGCCCCGCGGCGTGCAGCACGTCAAGCATCTGGAAATCCGCGTCGATCGCCTCGGCGCCTTCGATATGCAGCACCGCGGCCATTGCGTCGTCGGCGAAGCATCGCTCGATGTCGGCCGTGCTGCGGCAGATGCGCAGCCGGCCCTCCGCCTGCCGCTCGATGCCGTAGGCGAGCGACACCATGCCGTTGACGGTGCGCTGCGCTTCCGCGGTGTCGAGCGCCGGCATGCTGGAAAAATTCGGCTCGGCCGCCTTGTCGCTGGTTTCTTTTTTGTCCTTTTGCTCGTTTTTCTCCGGCGACGGCACGAACATGGCAAACAGCCCGCCGGCGAAGCCGCCCTGCCTCGCCTTGGCGAGATCGAGCTGGCCTTTGTCTTCGCCGTCCAGAAAGCCCGCAATCGCGGCCTCGCCGCCGTGCCGGTACAGGCGCAACAGCGCATCGTTGTGGCCGTCGAAGATTGGGATGCGGGGTGATGATGAGTTCATATGATTCCAGCAACCTGCCGTGCTTTTGTTCTTCCCGATCAGAGAAAGCCGTCGATCGCGATGGCCAGCGTGTGTTTCGAAAGGATTGTTTTGTCAAGGGCGCGAAGCGCCGCCTTCGGCGGTCAAAGACCCTTGACAAAACAATCCTTTCGAAACTTTTTGCTGCCATTGCGATCGACGGCGTATTGCGACCGCGCTTGAATAGAAGTCAATACTAACAACCCTACCACGGCCAATCCACCATCACCGCGTCCGACCCTCATGGCCGTCAAGCCCGATGCCGGTCAAATGACCGAACAACGCCGCAAGCTTGGCGCGGTCGGGCTCGGGCAGCGGCGGCCGCAACAGCGCGGCGATGTTGGCGCGCAGATGCGCGGCATTGCCGGTACCGAACAGCACCACGTCGACGCCCGGCTCGTGGCGCGCATAGCGGTACGCCGCGTCGATCACGCTTGCGGCGCCGACCTCATGGACCAGAAAGCCGAGCGGGTCGTCGCTGTCGCCGAGCCATGGCTCGACCAAACCTTTTTGCGCCAAGG
>JASHXZ010000737.1 GCA_030043285.1 Xanthobacteraceae bacterium
ACCGGGTGGGCTTCGCTGCGCTCAGCCCACCCTACGAAACTCATCGGCGTTTTTTGCGCCACGTGCCTTCGCGATAGAGCCAGGTTTCGGTGCGGCCGCCTTCGGACGTGATGGTGAAGGATTGGACCGAGATTCCCTTGAGGTCTCCGGCGATGCGCGCCAGCTTGCGGGCCTGTTCGAACGAGGGCAGGTCGAACGTCAGCGGCTTTGTGCGCTTGCCTTTGCGAACGTATTGGATGGTGAATTTGGTGCTCGGTGGCGTTGTGGCGTGTTTAGGCCTTTGGCGTGCGCGGTTGGCCGAACGTTGTTTGATTGGCGGAGATGAGGTCGCCGCCTTGGATTTCGATCGGCCCATGATTGTGCGTCCTTTTCGCGGACGCACGTAGTGCCGCTTGATCGTGCTTGAGGCGACCGCTTTTAAGGTACAATCGACGAGTCGCGCATTTTTTTGAGAGGCGGGCGGTGCGCGAGCGAATCCCGGATTTCGCTTTCGCTCAATCCGGGCTACGGCTGGCTACGCTCGCTGCGCTTGCTCAGCGACGGCGCTAGAACCAGCGTACGCAGACGCCGCCGTTCCATCGCCGGCACCTGCGGACTGCTCGGCGCGCACGGCGGATGGTCGACCTGGAGACGCAGACGCCACGAACCATCGTCCGACCCGGACCGCAGCCAAAGGCGGCTTGCGCGACCAGGCCGTCCTGCTGCGGGATCGGCGCGGGCGTCATGGCTTGAGCTGCGGTTGCAAGCAAAAAAGCAAATCCGGCGATACCAATCATTTTGATCATGCTTTTTCTCCCTTCATGGCGCCCTAGGATGCGAACGCAGTTCGCGCCGGGCCTTCTGTTAATCCGTCAACTTCTGCCGCTGCTTGAAAGAAGAAACCACTTAGAGGCGATGCCGGGCCGGCGTCTACTATGCCAAAACGTGCTGCGGCGCCCGAATGGGATGGCGTCGATACACCATCGAATAAGCCGTCCGTTGACGGTCAATCTTTGCGGCGATGAAAAATTCAGCAAGCCGTAGCCCGGATTGAGCGACAGCGAAATCCGGGTGGGCCGCTTCGCTCGCGCCGCACGTCGTCGAGATCGCGAGTGCATCCCGGATTTCGCTTCCGCTCAATCCGGGCTACGCGGCTACGCTTGCTGCGATTGGCCGGCGATCTGCTGGATCGTGAGGACGACGAATTCGGCCGGCTCCTGCGGCGCAAAGCCGACCACGATATTGACGATGCCTTGGTCGATGTCGGCTTGCGTCGTGGTCGTGGCGTCGCATTGGACGAAGTAGGCTTGGCTCGGCGGGCCGCTCACCAGGGCGCCTTGTTGGTAGAGGTTTTGCATGAACGCGCCGACGCTCGAACGCAGACTCGCCCACAACGATTCATCGTTGGGCTCGAACGCCGCCCATTGGGTGCCGCCGTAGAGGCTTTGTTCGATGAACAGCGCCAGACGGCGCACCGGCACGTATTTCCACTCGCTTGCGATCTGGTCGGCGCCCTGGAGCGTGCGCGCGCCCCACACCACCGGGCCGTAAGCCGGGAAGTTGCGCAGGCAATTGACGCCGATCCCATTGAGCGCGCCGTTCTCGGGATCGGTCAGCGACACGGCGAGGCTTGTGATGCCGGTGATGCCGGCGTTCACGCCGGCCGGCGCATTCCAGACGCCGCGCTGCAAATCGGTGCCCGCGAAAATGCCGGCAACGATGCCGCACGGCACGAACGTGCCGGGCTGATTGGCGTTGAGCGGATTGGGCGCCGTGACCCGCGGGAAGTAGATCGCCGCGTTGGCGCTCCGCGCGCCAAAATAGCCGGCAATGGCGCCGAATTGATCGAGCGCGGTCTGGAATGTGGTCCAGGCGCTCGGCGGGTCGATGATGTAGAACGCCCGGCGGCGTTCGCAATAGCTCGCCGCGGCCGCGACCAACGTGGTGTCGACGTCCTGGTCGTCGTTGGTGTAAGGGGGAATGCAGAGGATGTTGAACAGAGCGGTGTTGTCGAGGCTGTACAGGCCGCTTTTGTTTGCTGCCATGCCGGGCCCGATGAAGTCGGCCGCGGTCAGGGCGTCGCCGTCGCTGGCGCCTGAAAGCCGCACGATGATGGCCTGGGCGCCGCCGTTGGCGAAGTAGCCATCGACCGCGAAGCTCATCGTGCTTTGCGCCCATAGGCCGCCGAAGGTCTGCTCGTAATCTGAGAAACTATTGATCGCCGTCGGCGTGTTGATCGGTCCGCTTTTGGCGCGTCCGATGAACGCGGCGATCGACGTGGACACGGCGGCGATCGAAGGGGTGACGCCGGCGATCGATTGAACGCCGTTCGGAAGCTCCTCGATGAAGACGCCGGGAAAGTTTGGTGTTTCGGACATGGTTCAACCCAGTGCGAACCCCGGAATAAAATAAAGGCGCGGCTTGGCGGCCGCGCCTTGGTTTTTGCAACGCGAGCGGCGCCGCTTAGTCCAGCGGTTCCACCTTGACCAGGGCGTGGTCGTGGTTCGAGCCGACCCAGAAGCTCACGGGTGTCGTCGTGTCGTCGACCCACACCGTGCGCATGTTGGTGTCGGACGGCATCAGATACTGCTCGGCCTGGCCGGTCTTGGGATCAAGGCGCACCACGCGATCGGTGCTCATGGTCGAGGCCCAGATGTCGCCGTTCTTGTCGAAGTTGGCCCGGTACGGATAGGTGCCGGGGGGCAGCGGATATTCGGTCCATTGTTCGGTGTGGGTATTGAACACCGCGACCTTGTTGCCGCGATATTCGGTGACGATGATGTTGTCGTCTTTATCGATCTCCATGCGGCGATCGCGCGCGTGCGCGGTCGGCGTGGCGTACCAGGTCACCTGGCCGGTCTTGGCGTCGATCTTGCCGAGATGGCCTTCGGTGAATTCGGCCATCCACAGATTGTTGTGGGAGTCCGACATGACCTGATAGATGCCGGCATTCTTGACGCCCGGCAGCTGGTCGGTCGGATGGAATTTGTCCCATTGGCCGGTTTTCAGGTCGACCCGGAAGATGTCCGTGGTGCCGACGCTCTTGGTCCAGACCTTGTTGTCGACTTCGTAGTGCAGGCCGGTGAAGTTGAGCTGCACGCGGTCGTCGTTCCATTTCGGCGGCAGCGGATAGTAGGCGATGTCGCCGGTCTTCGGATCGAGGCAGCCGAGCGCGCCCTGGTACATGGTGTCGAACCAGATCTTGCCGGTGTAGTCGAACTCGATGGAGAGCAGGCCCTTGGGGGCGTCGGGCTTGAAGGTCTTGATCGGATATTCGGTGAGCTTGAGCGTCTTCGGATCGAATTTGCCGATGAACATCTCGCCGAAATCGGTGTACCAGACGTTGCCTTGCGCATCGCGCAGGATGTCGTGCGGCTCGATGGTTTTGCGCGGCAGGTTGTATTCGGTGACGATCACCTTGGTGGAATCGCCGGTCGGCCGCGGCAGCGTCTTGAGCTGATATTGCCAGTGGTCGGTGGCCGACAGGTTGATGGTCGCCAGATACTCGGCGAACTTGCGGAATTCTTCCGGCGTGCCGGCGCGGCTCCTATCGAGCATCGGCTGCGGCAGGATCGGCTGGCTCACCGCGCCATAGCCTTTCATGCGGCTGACCACCTGCATCCATTCGTCGACGTTGTGGGTCGACTTCACGATGCGCTCGAGCGTGTGGCAGCTGGTGCAGTCGAGCAGCACCGCCTTCTGGTTTTCGGTGCCCGGAATGCTGTTCATCCATTCGGCGTCGGTGAGTTGGTCGGGCAGGTCTTTGGTCGGCACGAGCTTGAGGTCGACATTCGACGTCTGCTCGCTCGCCACGTTGGTCGCGGCCGGCGCGGCGAGATCGTAGCCGACGGCGCGGATGGCGAGCGTGTAATGGCCGGGCTCGAGCCGGTTCTCCGGAAACGCGTAGTGGCCCTTGGCATCGGTCGCGACGCTGACCGAAACGATGGAGCCGTCCTTGTGCGCGGTGACGACGACGCCTTCCATGGCGCCTTCCGCCGCCGAGGTAACCTGGCCGGCTATCGCCTCCTGGTTCTGCGCAAGGGCCCGCATCGCCGAGGGCACCTGGCACACTATGACCGCCAGTGCGGTGGCGGCGCTCAGCATGGTGGTGGTGGATTTCATCAATTCGCCTCCCTGGGGACTTGGCCTCGATTCTTTATTATTGCACGCGGCAAATGCCGGAGAATCGAGCGACTCGAGCTTTGGCCATAAAGCGTATTGGCTGCCATCCTGCTCTCGTTCCGGGCACCCGGCAAGGCCGTTGCGGCGGCGGTGCACGCAGGGCGCTTATGCGGCCGGAGGCGCGGGCGGCTATTGCACCCCGGCAGCATGCAGATAGTCCAAGTCGACGAAACGTGACGCTTGCGGCAGCGGCGGCTTGAGCAGCCCGGCCTCCGCCATCATGGCGATGACCTGCGCCAGCGCGGCCAGATCGATTTCGCCGCGCGCCGGCAGCACGTCGCTGCCCGGCTGCAAGAACAAATCCAAGGTCTGCGCGGCGACCGTATCGGAACAGCCGAGCGTTTCGGCAACGAGCTTGACGACGCGCTCACGGTTTTCCGGCGCGCGGATGAAGCCGAACGCCGCCGCCAGGCCGCGCACGAAGCGGACCAGCGCCTCCTGATGGGTTTGCGCGAACGAGCGGCGAACGGCGGTGACGGTGTAGAGATAAGGCGGCGCCGCCTCGGTGGAGCGGCCGAGCAGCCGGTAGCCGGCGGCGATCGCCTGCAGATCCTGCGGCTGGCCGAGCACCACTGCATCGCAGTCGTTATCGCGCAGGCAGTTGAGCCGCGTCGGCGTGCCTTCCTGGACCTTCACCGCATAGTCGCCGGCCTTGAGCCCATGCGCCGCCAAAAGCTTGCGGATCGAAATCGAGATCGTTCCGGATTGGTCGGCGAGGCCGACGAGCTTGCCCTTGAGGCCGGCGATCGAGGTGACCGCGGGCTGGGCGACCAGACTGTAGATCGGGTTCTTGAACTCGGTGTCGATCGCCACCGCGTCCGACCCGGCCAGCGCCGCGCGGATGAGGAACGGCGTGGCGATGTGGGTCACGTCGGCCCAATTGTCGTTCAGCGCGTCGATCATCTTGTCCGAGCCGCCCGGCACCGGAATGATGAGGCGCACGTTGATGCCCTCGCGTTCGAACAATCCCTCGCGCCGCGCCACCGTGATGGGCAGCGAAAAGATGCTGTGCGCGGCCGAATAGGCCTGCGCATAGCGCAAGGTCAGCGGCGCCGCCGGCGCAGCTTCGATCGAGCAAAGCAGCGCCAGCAATCCAGCAAGCGCGATGCGAAGCAATTGCTTCGTGCTCGTCATTGCGAGGAGCCAACGGGCCCGGCCCGAAGTGGCCGGCCCGATGACAAGCTCCGCGACGAAGCAATCCAGGAGTCGGTGCACCCGGCCCCTGGATTGCTTCGCTTCGCTCGCAATGACGGGTGAGTGGATCGACCTAAAATCATCCTGCTTTAATTACCTGGATTTCTTATCATGCAACGCCGCGCAAGGCGGCATCGAGCAGCAGGCCGGCAAACAGGATCAGGCCGGCGTCGCGATCGGATTTGAACACCGCAAGGCAATTGTCCGGATCGCCGATATCGAGCCGCACGATCTGCCAGATCAGATGAGCGGCGAACGCGGCAAGCCCAAGCGCGAACGGCCAGCCGGCATGCGCCAAGAATCCGGCGACCCCGATCAGAATGACGGCGAGCGTATAAAACAACGCCAG